>PMLH01000301.1:0-19392 GCA_003159055.1 Myxococcales bacterium | reverse complement strand
AGCTCGGCGGCCAGGATCTCGGCCAGACTGGACTTGCCCGCACCGATCGGCCCCTCCACCGCGATGTAGCGCGGCCGCTTGCGATCGAGCCTTGGCGCCGATGGGTTCATGCCGTCCGTCTATGGCTAACACAAGTTCCGGCCGGGCCGAAGTTCGTCGCAGTTTCTCTGGACGCACCGTATCCAAGCGACCTGCCAGCCCCTATTCCTGCGCGGGCTTTGCGTTCCAAAGCATGAACACGTGGTCCTGAAAGTCGCTATCGCCGTCCTCGTCGAAAGCAACGACGTAGGCGTCCTGAACCTGTGTCCGGCCCCGACTGCGTAAGGGAAAAGCCCTGGCCAAGTGCAGCCTCGCGGCCGAATTCAGCTTGTTGTCCGAGTACAACGTGCGCTTGCCGACTTTGAGATAAAGGCCAAAGGCCAGGTCGCCGGGGTCGAAGCTGGTCTGACTTTCGCCCTCCAGCTCGGGGTTGAGGCTTTGGTTGTGCCCTCTGGCCGCGCCGCCAATCAGCTTCGCGACCGGCTTGTTGTTTTCGACGAGGTAGTAGCCGAACGACGATGCTTCGCCGCCGGTGTAGCGCGCGATGAGGTAGAAGCCCACGCTGCCCGGCTTGGCGCGCTGGAAGAGCGGTGCTTTGATTTCATCGCCGAGGGGTGACGGCTCGGCCGGCAACTTCAGCGTCTTGCTGCCCACATCGACGTCATACCCGAGCGCTTCCAGGATCTGCTGCAAGCTCGGCTCGTCGGAGGCGCCGGTGCCTCGGGTCACGAGTCCGGTGAGGTCGCAAGGCGGGCCATCGTCGTCTTCCGTTCGGACGATTCGTACCCGCGCATGATGCACGCCCGGCTCGGCGTCGGCCGTCGGCTCGAAGCCGACCAGGAAGGAAAACGACGTTCCCGACTGCAGAACGACGGGCAAGAGCGGCACGTCGAGGATCTGGAACGTCCCGGCATCGGTTCCGACCACGCGAATTTCCGATACCTGAGCCGCTTCGCTGCCGGCGTTCTTGATGGCAACCGACTCGCTGGCTTTGGTCACGCCACGCAGGCCCGAGAAGTGCAGCTCGAGCGGCGTCACTTCGAGGGGCTCGCGCATCTTCTCCACGCGCGGCTGGGGCAATGCGACCGCGGTCGGGGCGGCAGGCTTGGGCACCGGGTTGCCAGCGCAACCCGACACGAGAAAGCCGAGAAGGACGGGCGCAGCAAAGGGCTTGGAGGAACGCATGGGCCTCCGTCTAGGGTAAGCCCAGTCGCACGGAAGAGCCAGAACACGGGTTCAGAACTCGGGTTCAGGCAAGATGCAGGCTCACTTGCCGGTGAGGGGCACGCTCTGCAAGACGCTGCTCATGCTGGAGAGGGCCGCCACGCGCAGTTGGGCGTCGCTGAGGCCGTAGATGTAGTCATCCATGAAAATGCTGCGCTTCACGAGCGACTTCGAATCGGTCCACCACTTGTTGCAGTCGCTGCTTGCGCTGACCGTGCTGGTATCGAGGAATGGCAGTCGGCCATGCTCCGTGATTCCAGTGTCGAGGGAAATGTCGAACGCCATCAGACCGGCGAAGGTCAGATTGGTCGCGTACACGCCGTTGCCTCCGCCCTCGCAAATCGTGATGGGAATGGACAGCATCTTCTTGGCTGCGAAGTAATTGAAAGCCAGATGGTTGGTCAGCGCTTCGGAATTCGAGCCGCGTGTGCCGATCACTTTCTTCCAGGCCAGGGTTGGGTTCGCCAAGTCCGTCACGTCGAAGATCTGGATCTGGATGCCGTTGAAGTAAGCGTAGCTGCCCTGGTCGTCGGCGGTGAACCCGATGGCAAGCAGGTGGTTGGCGTCGAGCCGCTGCATGTAGGTCGAGAATCCCGGGATTTGCAGCTCGCCGAGCTTCTTGGGCGCGCTGGGATTGCTAAGGTCGAACACGAACAGCGGGTCGGTCTTCTTGAAGGTGACCACGAAACCGCGGTCACCGTCGAAGCGGACCGAACGAATGTCCTCGCCTGTCGCGATGTCGCCCACCTGGCCAAGCTGGCCGAGGGCGCCTGATTGCTCGCCGAAGGTGGTGACGAAGCTGGTGACGGTCGGATCGGGATCCCAGCCCTTGGTCGAGGCGACGCGAAGTATGCCGTCGTCTTCGTCCATGGCGAATTGGTTAAGGATGTGGCCCGGCAGCGTGACGCTGCCAACGTACGCGGTGTCGACTCCGTTCAGTTTGAACTTGTGCACAAACGAGTCTGTGGCCTGGTAGGTCGAGTAGGTCGACGACCCGCTGGTTGCGTAGTTCTGCTCGTAGGTGCGGTCGACCGCCATGTACAGCGACGTGGCCGACGCGTAGATGTAGCCGGCGTTGCTGGCCAGAATGGTTCGCGTCGGTTGGTCGAGCGCGGTCAGGTCGAAGGTGTTGATCGACACGAAGCTGCCCCCTTGCGAATACTGCGTGGCGAGCGCGTACGCACACGAATTGCTCAGGACAGCGGTTCCGCCGGACTTCGTCGTGCTGGTCCAAGGCAGGAAGAAGTCGTCGTTGCTGGCATCGATCTTGGCAAAGTTGGCCGCCAGAAGCTGGGCGTAGTTCGCCTGCAGCTCGTCGTAGCTGCTCGCCTGAAGGTTGTAGCCAAGACCGGCGACCTGGGTTGCGCCGGTGTCGTGCACCATGGTGTAGACGAAGGAACCGATCCGGCGCGAATCCACATACCCGCCGGACATTTCGTAGCGCACAAGCTCGGTCGGGCTGGCGGGCGTGGTGACGTCGAAGACCTGAATCAGGGTGTGGCCACCCTCGCTGGAGAAGCGACAGTTGTAACCATAGGTGCAGCCCTGATCGGACGGATTCGAGGCTCCGGCGCTGCCGCTGGTTCCGCCAGTTGTCACCTTCGAGTAGACCACCAGTCGATTGTCGAGGAGGAAAAGTCGGCGCGGCGTCCCCGACAAAGTCACGCGAGCGACCTCGTGGGTTTCGGCGGCGGGCCAGGCATCGATGACGTGAAGGCCGTCGCTGCCGAGCACGAAGATGGTGTTGCCGTCGTTCTTCACGTAGTCGGCCTCGTCGACGCTGGCCACTTGCGTGTTGGTGGTCGAGTAGTCCGTGGCGCCGCTGCCGCCCGCGCCGCCGGCGACCCCGGGCACGGACATGGAACCGCCGGCGCTGTAGGCAATCCCGGCGTCTGCCATGCCCACCGAACCGTAGCAATAGTAGGTGCTGACCTGTTTGCCGTCCTTGTCGACGCAGATGGTCTCGGTCTGGCTCACGCAATTGCGAGAGATGAGGCTCGACCGCACTTGATCGAGCTGGCTTTGGCTCTGGGCCTTCAAGATGGGACGGCGCAAATTCGCGAGCGACTTGCAATCCGTGGCCGCGAGTGTGGAGGCGGTGGGAAGCTGGGCGCCGGTCCCGGTGCTGCCGCCCGCGCCGCCAGTGCCCGTGCTGGCCGGGCAGGTCCAGGCCGGAGGCAGAGCGCGGTTCTCCAGCGTGTAGCCGTTGTAGGTCAGCACTTGGGTCACCGTGGTGGTGATGGTCGCCGTCGTGACCACCATCGTCACGGTTTGGGTCGAGGTGGTGGTCGTCGTGCCGGTTTTCGTGGCTGTCGAGCTTCCGGTGCCGCTCCCACTGACGGTCGCGGTCGACGAACCGGTCGCAGTATTCGTCGAAGCATCGGTTGGCGTCGTGGTCACGGTTCGTGTGACCGTCATGGTCGACGTCGCGGTCCCGGTGTCGGTCGGCGCCGCCGTCTTGGTTTGGGTCACGGTCATGGTCGACGTGTCGGTCTTGCTTCGGGTCGTGGTGTCGGTTTCGGTTTCCGTGCTGCCGCCCAGCCCCACGCCAAGGCCGCTATCATCGGCACACCCCGAGCCAACCAACGCAAGGGCAACGCCGAACAGCGCCCATCCACTCAAGAACGTTCTTGTCGCCATGGTTTCCTCCGGTCCGCTGCCTTGCAGACCGCGTGCCGAAGCAAACCTCGCGTTTACGCGGACTTGCGGGGCGCGGATAGGGCGCCACCATGACGGCCCGCCCCTGCCCTGTCAGGGATGTCGCGGCTCGGTCGCGATCGTCAGTTGGTCCCGTGCGGGAAGAAGCTATCGCTGTACGCGAAGATACCGCCGAAGCGGTCGAAGGTGATGGCGCCGAATAGGTTGACGGCGATGCCCCAGACGACCAACACTTTGAAGAGCCAGCCGAAGCGGCGTCCGCCCACGGCCAGCAGCATGACGAGGAACGTGATGTAGTCGAGGCTGAAGCGATAGCCAAACTGCAGAAAGCCCGAGTTTTGGTAGAGCAGCGCAGGCAGCGCGGTTGTCAAAATGGTGATCCACAGCGCCGGTGCGAGCGGGCTTCGTTCCTTGGGCGCCACCGAAAAGCCAAGGCACGGTGTCGTGACCAGCATCGACATACCGTGCTCGCTGACCTTCACGAACGGGTAATGGGTGAGGATGCGAGGCAGGAGCAGCAGCGCACAGGTCAGGTTGCGCGACAGGAAATGGTAGTTGGTGAGCCCCCATCTCTGCATGCGNNCCAGCCGATGTTGAGGTACTTGTGCCCGAATTCGCTGAACTGCTGGAAACGCAGGTAGTTGTGTACCAGGATGATTCCCAACACGGTGCCAGCTGGGAGCCCAAACCGGACCAGCTTGCTGAGGAGCCCGGGCGGCACCCCTTCCCTGCGCAGCTTGCGCAAACGCTCCCATCCCCCGGTGGCTCGCACCGCCTCGAACACGAAGAACGGCACCATGAACCCCATCGGCGTGCGCGAGGCGTAGCCGAGACCTGTGCATAGGCCGGCGAATGCCGGCCAGGCGGCGTCGATGCTTGCCCATGCGTAGCCGATGCAGCAGGTAATCCCGATGACGTGCGCCGTGTACCAGACCTGCCCAATGACCGAGGCAAAGTAGTACACCGAGCCCACACCGAACATCGCGGTCAGCCACAGGTCATCCGTGACCCTGCGCTTGGAATAGCCGCGCGCCCGCAGCCGCCCGAGGAGCAGGAACAGCAGCACGGGGTTGATGGCCGCCCAGATCGCCGTGTACAGCACGTCATTGAACCTGAGGTGCCAGATCGCGACGAACGGCAACATGGTCACCGCCGGGAAGGGTGGGAAGGACACGTAGCGAATGTCCGAGCGCGAGGCGATCTCCTCGTTGTCGATGGTGAGCGAATTGCCCTTGAGCGGATAGAAGCGGTCGGTCGGGCCGGTCTTGCCAAACATGCCCTTGAGCGTGCGGCCGTCTTTCAGGTGCAGAACCTCGACGCGCGCCCAGTCGTTTTCGTTGGGCGGAGGAACCGGCATGTCGAGCCGACCCTTGAGCCAGCCCTCGGCCAAGTACACGAAGTGATTGTAGGGCGAGTGCTGGCGCAGGCGTCCGCCGGATCCGCCGAGGTAGGCGCCCAGAAAGACGACATAGATCACAATCAGACCCCAACGACTGGCGAAAAAGCGCTCAAAACGGTTCATGGCAACTCCGGCCGCGGTGGCTGCGGTTTGTGGCGTTCGTACACCACCACGAAGGGCACGCCCTCGTGCGTGTAGACGCTCGACGGCTGGGTGGTTTGATAGGCTTGCCACTCAAGCCCCTCGTAGACGGCAAAATGCTTCTCCAGAATCACGAGCCCAAGGTCGGACTGCTCGACGACGTTCTCACCCACGCCCGCGTCGCCAATGCCGAGGGGCAGCCGCCCGTCGCGAGAATACATGACGATGGCATCGTGAAGCACGTCGTGCCAGTAAACACGATTGGACGGCGGCCGGTGAGCGATCATCCAAGGAAGAAGCGGCAATACCGAATAGCCCCAAAACTGCCGATTCATGCCCAGGCTCGCGCCGCCCGCGAAACCGCCCGCGAGCATGTTGTAGTGCCCGAGCCCGTCGGGGTGCGAACGCTGGGTTTCCGCGACTGCCGGCAGGCAGAGAAGCCCCGCCAGCGCCACGGGCAACAGGCGTTGCCACCGCAACGACGAGACAAGCTGGCGAGCGATGTCGAACAGCCACGCCGCGCCGGCGCCCGCCAGCACGCATAGGAACGGCATCGCCGGCAAGAAGTGTTTCACACCGCCGAAGATGGGCGTGCTCGGCAGGGCAATCATCGCAAGAGGTCCCGCGATGTGGATCGCCAGGAACACGCCGGGCGCCCTGTTCACATCAATGCCAGGGCGAATCCACGACGCGTGCATCGCGACTGGTCTCTCGTCGAGCAGCACCTCGGCCCCTCCTGTGCGACGCCGCCTGCGCAAGAACACGACCGTGCCGATCCCAGCCAGCGCCAACGTGGTAACTGGCACCGTAAACAGGGTCGACACGAATGGGAAGGTCATGCGCAAAAGCTTCCGGTCGGTTTCTTTGGGCGGCAGATTCCAGTTCCGCCCCAGATACTCGAAGTTGTAGTGCTCGTGCTGGGTGTGCCGGACCAGCCAGCCGCGCGTGCGAGCGACGGGGTCGTGCCAGAGCCACGGCCAAAGAACGAAGAGAATGGTCGGCCCGAGCGTCGCCATCGAAACGAACGCCAGCGGAATCCGCGGCGGCCGCAGGCGAAGAAAGTCGCGGCGACGTATCCAAAGGTAGTGCACCAGCAGGAAGATCGGGAAAAGCCAGGCGTTGTGCTTGGTCGCCAGCGCCAGGCCCCAGAAAACGCCGCACAAGATCCCCCAGCGCGGCGACCGCAGCGACTTCCAGTACGCCAGCGCGACCAGCACCGCCATCACGGTGATGGGCACGTCGAAACAGGAAATCTGCGCGTGAAAGAAGTAGTGCGGCTGCGCAACGGACAGCGCGGCGGCGACCGCCGCAGGCAACGGCCGCAACATCCGCCTTGCCAGCCAATAGGCGAGCGCGACGCCCAGGCCCGCCAGCAGAATGGCGGGAAAGCGGAACGCGCTCGATTCGCGCTTGAAGAGTGGCAAGGTGGTGTGTTTGCCCGTGATCGGGATCGGATGCAGCCCGCGCTTGGGCCCGGTGCAGTCGCAGGTGTGGAAGGCGCGCCACGAGATGCCATAGAGCAGCTTCATCAGCGAAGGGTGCTCGTGGTTGTCGTCCCAGACCCCGTCGACCGCGCTGCGGGAAAACGTGCGCGAAAAATGCCCGTGGCGCAGCTCGGTGAAGGTCGAGTCGACCCAACCCCAGTAGCGTTCGCCGGCGCGGAAATACTGCGATTCGTCGCGACCAATGCCCTGCCCGCCCTCGACCGCAACCATCCAGGACGACGTGGCCAGCGCCAAAAACAGGGGCACAAGCCACTCGCGCCGCCAGCGCGATGGCTGCGGGTGATTCACGTCGCCGCTCATCTCGGCAGGCGTCTGGCCACTCATGGGCTGCGCGCCTCCGCTGCAAATCCGAAGTGCCGTGCGTGCGCCTTGTCGGTCGTGATCTCGAAGCGCACCGTGCCCTTCCGGCCTGTCAAGGCCGACGTGTCGAAGCGATGCAAGGCCCAGCCGCTCAGGCTGGTGGCGTCCACGGATCCCAGCTCGCGCCCGTCGGCGAGCACCCGCATGTGCACCTTCCCGTCGCCCGACTTGCGCAGCCAAACATTGTGCAACCCGGCCGCAACCACCAGCTCGCGACCCAAGCCGACGTCAGCATATTCGAGAATCGTCGTCGTCCTCTCGTGCGGCTCGACCGCCAAGCCGTTGCGCAACGTCGTATCGATCTCCAGTAGCTCGGGGCCGAGGCTCGTGCCCTCCCCACACTCGAACCTGCCCTGCGCGATCCAGCACGGCATCTCGCCTCGGTCGGCCGTCGCGACCGACAGGTTGGCCTTCTGCCACTCGGCGAAGAAATCGAACACCACGCGCGCCGCCGGCTTTTCCCACAGCTTCACCCAAAGCGCGCCATTCCGCGAGCTCGACGCCAGGCGCGCGCCCTCGGTTTCCGCCGCGCGAGCACCCCTTTGCGAGATTTCCCAGACCCGCCCAAAGCGCCCTGCATCCATGCGCCCAGCCACGGACATGGGAACCAAATCCCCGAGCTTCAGGCGCATCACCGGATCGGCCCAGGCAGGTGCGGCAACGATGAGATCGCCAGGCCGAAAACCACCGCGCACCTTGGTCGCCGCCGCCCGCCAGTCCTCGTCCCCGGGAGCGCAAGCCGGCGCCACGAGAGCATTCACTCCCTCGACCAGCGCGAGCAGCACGGCGACCGCAGCAACGCCGACGGACAGCCGTCTGTGCCGCAGAAAATCAAAATCGATGAGTTTGGCGAAAACCACAGGCCCGGCAAATTACCCCAACTGCCCCCCGCGAAGCGAGCCCGGCAATTCCCGGCGGGTCCTGCGCCCGCTCCCTCGGTTGGCCGCCTATTTGATTGACTTCTGTAGGCCGCTCAAGAAGTCCTTCACAAAGCCGGTGCCGACGGTCAAGGCGACCCCCGATGCGCAGCCAGCGGCCTCGCCGCATGACTTTGCGTCGGCGATGCAGGTCGTGGCCTGCCCGACACTGTCCACGTTCGACTTCTTCAGCGAATCAAACATCTGGAGGCACCGATCGAGGTCGCCCCCGCCTGGGTCCAGGCCGCACAGCTCGGCCGCCCGCATGCAGGCCCGCTTCTCAGGGGGACGCAGCACGAAGGCGTAGGCGCCGTACGCGGCAACTGCTAGCACCGCCAGCACGAGCAGCTTCTTCATCGACAGCCTCCCAGGCGCGCACCACACTCAGCTGGACTCTCGGCAACCGTTCCCTTCGCTCGGCTGGCTTCGGNNAATTGTCTCTTCATGCCCGGCGATCGTACACAATTCCTCTCAAGTTCGACAGTGCCGACTCTGCGGCAGCTGCGAAGCGCACGCGCGGTTGCCCTCGACTGGCGACGCAAGGCAGGGCGGGATGGAGAGAATGTGGCTGAGTTGTGTCCGGAATATGGTGGAAGTGCCGACCGGAGCGAGCAAGGTGGACGGACGAAGGAAACGCCGGCGGGTCGCTGTGGGAATCGCCAGCCAGAATGCACACAAAATGAAAATCCGACTTGTCTATCCCGATCCCAACCCTCGTGTTGGGCTGAGTGGCCGAAAGGCCGAAAGCGCCGCGCTCCAGCTCCTGGCGGCAGCCACGCCAGCCGAGCACGACGTCACTATCGTGCAAGAACATTTGGGCGACCGCGTTCGCTTCGACGACGCAAACGTCGATTTGGTGGGAATCACTGCCATGACAATCCAGTCCCATCGCGCCTACGAGATCGCCGACGGATACCGCAAGGCGGGCAAGCCCGTGGTGCTCGGTGGAATTCACCCATCCGTGATGCCCGACGAGGCTCTCCAGCACGCGGACGCGGTGGTCGTTGGCGAGGCAGAGCCGGTGTGGCTGAAAGTTCTCAGTGACGCGGCGGAACACCGCTTGAGTGGTATCTACCGCGGCCAGAATTTCGCGGATCTCACCGTGCTGCCGAACTATCGGCGCAATCTGCTCCGCAAACGAACGAGCTTCTCGCTCGGGTCAGTCCAGGCGGCGCGCGGCTGCCCCTACGATTGCTCTTTTTGTTCAGCCACCTTGTTCGCGGGCCGCAAATACCGATTTCGCCCGGTCGAGAACGTAATCGCCGAGATCAAGAGCATGAACAATCGCCTTATCTTCTTTCTCGACGACAATATCTTCTCCAGCGAGCCGTACTGTCGTGAGCTGTTCTCCGAGCTCAAGAAGCTGAATGTCAGCTGGGTCGGGCAAGCTTCGCTCCATCTCACGGCGAGCAATCCCGACCTGCTCCGTCTCGCCACCGACAGCGGCTGCATTGCCCTTTTTGTCGGAATCGAGTCGCTGTCCGCAGCCAACCTACGGGCTACGCGCGCACTCGCCAAGAACATGGTGACCACGCCCGAAGCCATGGGCCAAAGCATTCGCGTTCTGCACGACCACGGAATCATCGTCATGGCTGGCGTGATCTTTGGGTTCGACGACGACGACCCTGGTGTCTTTGCTCGCATGCGAGAATTTTTGGGCGACCATCGCGTCGGGCTCGGCTCCTTTTCCGCCCTGACACCCTTCCCTGGGACGAGGCTGTTCGAGGAATTGCATGCCCAGTCGCGCATCACGACCTACGACTGGTCGAAATACGACGGAGCCACGGCGGTGTTCTTGCCGAAGCTGATGACCCCAGCGCAATTGCAGGAGGGCACGCGCGCCATGGGGGTGGACTTCTACAGCACCCCGAAAATTCTTCGCCGTCTTTGGGTCAACCGGCATCATCCGCTCCTCTACCTCGGGACCAGCTTTGCTTCGCGGCACTCGTGCCGCGTGGAAAACAACGTCCCCTTGCTCACTCGAAGTGGTAGATGGAGCAAGATCCGCGAGAAATCCCGCCTACACGAGCTCGAAGCACAGGTCGATCCCCGCTTACTTGCAGCGGCGGACCAAGTCAGCAAGTAGCGGCGGCCCGGCCATGGATGCGACGAGAACCTGGACCAACGTGACCGAAGGGTGTGCGGTTCTAGCCGCGCTGTCCGTCAGCCAGTCGGAACCTCGCAAGGCCGAGGCAAGATCTCGTGCACGTCTCCAGGTCAGGCATTCGCTGCTCGATCAACTCAAGCAGGAGATGAGCTTTTCAGACGAGACAGCGGAAGAGATCGTCGAGGTGATGACCCAGGAAGCGATGGCAAGAAACCGCCAGCCAGGCTCAGACACGCCCATCAGCGTTCCCGACGACGTGCGCGCCCTTCCCCGTTAGAAGCCTGTTGCGCACCAGCAACGAACGGCGAAAATGGTCGACGGCCGCCCCGATGCTCATTCGGAGGCGGCCGTTGGACCGAACTGCTCAAGCTACGGGAGCTTGACGGTTGTCAGCGAGTAAGGATTTACGGTGACGGTGAAAGACGAACCCCGCACCTGTTTGCGACTGCCGGTGATCGATGTGCTGTCTTTGCCGTAACGATACACACTGGCCCAGCCGTGGACCGAGGCGCCCGACAGCAAGACCGTCACGCTGTAACTGGTACCGGGATCTTTGTTGATCAACATGACGTTGATCTTGCCGTCCTGTTGTCGGACCGAGTGCACGGTCACGAGGTCGTTCGACGACGTCGTCTTGACCATCGTGTCTTGGGCGCGATGGCTGAGATAGGAGAGCATCTGAATCCCGAAGTAGCTCGGAAAGGGCGTGTTGACGGGCGGCTCGACAGCCCCGCCGGCGGTGGTGAGCCCGCGCGACAGGACGCCGTAGTCGCCGAAGGTGTAGTTGCCGTAGAGCGACGGATCAGCGTTGCCATCGAACGGGCTGTTGTGGATGGCCCACCAATCCACGTTGGTCACGCCGTTCTCGAACCACGTCATCATCTGGTCCGCCAAGAACAGCGCGTTCACCAAACTGGTGGTTTGCTTGCCCGGATTGTAGGAAACCGAGTTGGTCTCGGTGACCATGATTTGCACGGCACTGGCATGGGCACCGCAGTGCTGGGTCAGCAGGGATTTCAGGGTGGCGACCATGCTGGGAATATCGGGCGTATAGCTCACGCTCGTGCTCTCGCCCTTTTCGGGAGACATCAACAAGGCGGCGTCGGATTCGACGGTTGGCCCCTGCGGATACCAGTGCACCACGACGAAATCCACGGCACCGCAAGCGATGGGCAGGACGGTATCGTTCCAGGGCTGCGGCGAGGCAGTGTTGGTCTGTCCATCGGGCCAGTTGCCCGGGGCCGTCAGAACCGCGCCGACGTGAATGGACGAATCCACGGCCTTCATCGCCGCGCTGTAGGTGACCACGCCTTGGGCATACGTGGTCGGGTCGTGTGACTTGTGATTGACTTCCCACGTGGCGCCATACGTTCCATCGCCGTAAAGCTCGTTGCCCACTTCCCAATAGCGAATGCCGTAGTTGTGGCCTTTCGCGCTGGCACCCGGATAGGTGGGAACAGGTCCTTTGTAGTGAGGCCCTCCTTTGTTGGCGTAGCGGACCCAGTCCGCGGCTTCTTGCTCTGTGCCCGAGCCGTAGTTGACGGTAAGCATCGGTTGCCCGCCGGCGGCCGTAACAACCGACATGAAGGCATCGAATTTGGCGTTCGGATCGGTGCCGCCCTGGCTGGGATCGTCGGGGGTGTTCGACAGCCAGTGGTTGTGCTNNCGAGCCACCGGGGTAGCGGACGGTCTGGAGACCGGTAGACCGCAACAGCTTCGGGACTTCGGCATCGACCAGATCATTGTCCCAAGCCGCGCTGTTCACGCCAACCGCGATGGGCGAAAACTTGCCGAGCGTGCTCTTGGAATCCACCGTGGCCGAGCTCGGGGTTCCTCCCGCGCAATTGTCGGTGGCAAGCGTGTCCTGATTGTCCGCGCCGCCATTGCTGTCGACGGCAGACGGATCGCTCGACGCAAGTTGTCTGGCCCCGATGTTGTCGCGTGCTGCGGAAGCACCCATCGCGTTTCCCTCTTGGTCGGAGCCTGGCTGCTGATCACAACCAAGCGACGTGGCTGCGGCCAACAAAATGGCCACGGTGGACTGCTGAACGACGAGCGTAGACAGTTTTGGACGATACATGTTCTCCTCCTTTGCAGAAATACCGCACTGTGACCGAGCGACCTGGTACGACTGAGCTCGGCGCCATGCAGTCTATCGGCAGCTTGCCGGGTGACCAGGCAAAAATCCTCTCATTGTGTGGACTCGACTTTGCATTTCGTTGCGAAGATGCGACCATGCATCCGTGACTTCCCGACGGGGGCCAAGGGGCGAGCCTTTCTCCGCGGAGCGCCTGCTCGGATGTCGTTGCCGGCAAAAAGGTTGCACCTGCTTCGATCGAAATTTTCAAGGGGCAGGCTGTGCCGCGATCTCGACATCACTGTGAGGGATGCGCATCCACTTCGAAGGTGGTCCATCCGATGAGCTGGGATGACTTGTCGGTCAGCAGATCCACGCGCCATGATCCGATGGCGGGGGTGGCGATGTTGGTCGAGGTACGGAAGCCTTCCTTACGACCGCCGACCACCATCACGTGCACCGGGGCACCGACGGCGACGCCTTCGTGGTACCACCGAAAGGCGACTTGCTGGCGGGCGCGCTTGGGCAGGGTGACTTCAAACCACGCGTACACGCGCGGGACGCCGCGCGGGAAGCGCGTGGCCCGGCCCACCAGCTCGCGGTTCGCAAGGGCCGTTCCAACACCGTGGTCGTGGCAAATCATGGGCACGGGCGGAAACAGAGGCGCTGCCAGGCCAAGCAACAGCGCCGCAGGAAGGGAAATCTGCGCCAGTGACACGACGCCCTTGCGCGAAAACAAGCTTTCACTTGGCGCCAGGGCCGCCCACGCCACGGCCGAGGCCAACAGCGCAGAAATCGCGATCGACGTTCGCGGTGAGGTAAGTGCCACCACTGCGGTTGCCGGCACCAGCGCCGCAAACAGAATCATAGCCGTCCACAACACGCGAATCCGCGGCTCGTCGAGCACGGCTTCGCGGTAGTGGCGCGCAAAACAGGTGAGGAGCGCCATGGCCGCTAAAATCAGCGGCATCACGATGTTGATCGATCCGACATGCGCTGATCCGAACCAGATCGGCACAAGAAAGAAGAGCACGTTCTTGTAAAGCATCACCGTTAGCAAGGGACTGACGGTGCGAAGGAAATTGTGCAGCTTCGATTCGGTGGCGCCCTCGGGCGGCACACGCAGCCAACGCGAAACCACGATGGGCAAGAGCCACGCCAGCGCCAAGATCGCGACGGCCTTGGGCGCGAAATCAACGCCTTTGTGGCTGAAGGTACGGGCCAGGATGCCAAGCGCGAGCGAAATCCAGGGCGCGTAGCGGCCGTGGAGTTTCTTCAGCTTGGCCCAAAACGCGGTCATCACTCAACGCCTCGGCTCCCAGATGGAATGAATCATGGGCCACGGGTTGATCTGGGTCTGATCGGTCTTGGGGAAAGCGCGATGGCCGAGCACCAGCAAGACCGCCAGCCCACAAACCACGGCAACCTTCGGCAAGAGCCGCCGCCGCCAGAGCCCGAGCAGCCACAGCACTGCGACCAGCGCGAAGAGATAGAGCGGCAAGATCGCGAGGATGCCACTGAGGCCGGCCGCGGTGCCAAGCGAATGAACCGCATAGCCGCGACCGACCAGCGGGAACACCAGATCGTAAAGCGGGTTCTTCAGGCGATCCGGCCAGTGCGGGAACATCGTTCCACCGACGACGAAGACCGTGGCGCTGGCCAGCACCAACGCGAGCGAAAGGACGTGGGTGAATCGGTTACGCTTCGCGGTCTTCAGGCCAATCACCGCCAACCACGCAACAAAGGGCATGGCCAAGGTCATGTAGCGTGGCCCGATGCCCCAACCGCTGCGCGACATGTACGGAACGAGCGAGCTGAGCATCAGAATGTCGGCAAGCATGATCACCGCACAGGCAAGCGCCTCGGGACCGCAGCGACGGCGCACGCGAGGGTCGACCGCAACCGCGATCATGCCGGCAAACGCCAACAGCACCCACGGCGCCAGCACCAAAAGCCCGTTCGATGGCAGGAGCACGGTGTTGACGAACGACGCCCAGGTCGGCCCGACCAGGCCCATGAAGCCGTTTTTGAGCGCCGTGTCGACCGCGTACGAGTAGCCGGTCTTGAACACGCCGCCGTAGGCGACGTGGTGGTAGTAGCCGAGGAACACCGCGATGGGCAGAGCACCCGACGCCATCAAGGCCACGTTGGTCAGGCGCCGCCGAGAAAAGGCAAGCACGTAGAGCCCGATGACGATGCTCGGCAGGGCCGCCTGGTAGTCCATCGCAACGCCCAGCGAGCAGGATAGGCCGATCCAAACCGCGGCCCACGCCGGGCGCTTGGTTCCCTGACGTACCAGCGCGACGGCGGATACAAAGGCCGCCCCCGCGAATACCGCGGTCAGCGCGTGCGACATGAACAGCAGGGCGTAGGGCATCGCCTGCGATCCCAAGGCGTACGCAACCAATGCGGTCCGCCGGGAGCTCTCGTCGGCGGCAAAGCGACGCGAGAGCCGATAGAACAGCGGCAGGAACAGCAGCGACGGGATGGTCACCACCGTCACGCGAAAGGCCCAGGTCACCACGCGCAGCGATGTGAGCTTGAATAGCTTGCAGACAGCATACGCTGGCATTGCGAGCAGCGACGGGCCGGGCGGCTTGTTGGGATAGATGTGACCGTTCGGCGCTATCGACGTGTCGGTGTGCGTGAGAAGCTCGCCCTGGACCTTGTCGAGGTCGAAGACCCGATGGTCGACCATCGCCTTGGTCATGAGAATGCGCGGCATCTCGTTGGCGTTGCGGAGCTTGTCGAAGTAGGGAAACGCGTAGAGATAGATCACCGCGAACACGAGGAAGTGCCACCAGCGCAGCTCGCGCGGATAGATGGCGGGCGGCGGCGAGGCCTTGGCGCAAACAACGCCGTCGCGGGCACAAGGCCCGCCGCAAAAGTCATCTTCGCCAGCCGCGGGAACTTCCGACATGGGACTCACAGATTGTCGGAAATGCCGGGACTTGTCGAGCGCCTCGCGGCCTACTCGATCGGTGTGCACCAGCCACGGTACTTGGCCACGCGGCCGCGAACCACGTCGAAGAACAGGTCGCGCAACTTCTTGGTCAGCGGCCCGATCTGCCCGCCGCCGACCGGGCGGTGATCGATGCGCGAAACCGCGGTGATTTGCGCGGCCGTGCCGGTGAGGAAGACCTCGTCGGCCACGAACAACTCGCCGCGGTCGACCGGGCGCTCTTCCACCGTCACGCCCAGCTCGTCGCGCAGAAGCGCAAGCAGCGATCTGCGCGTGATGCCTTCGAGCACGCTTTGGTTGAGCGACGGCGTCGCGACGACACCACGACGGACGACGAAGATGTTCTCCCCGGATCCCTCGCTGACGTAGCCCGCGTGGTTGAGCAAGATCGCCTCGTCGAAGCCGGCCAGCTCGGCGTCGCTCTTGGCGAAGGCACTGTTGGCGTAGCTACCGGTGATCTTGCCGCGCGCCGGGATCACGCTGTCGTCCGGCCTGCGCCAGGACGAGACCGTGCAGTGCGCACCATCCACCTTATCGATGTAAAGCCCGAACGGCACCGCCACGATGCCGAGCGCCGGGGTCAGCCCGTGCAGCCGCACGCCGATGACCTCGTCACAGTAGAAGGCAAGCGGCCGGATGTAACAGTCCTCTTGCAGCCCCTCGGCCTTCACCAGGTCGAGCACCGCGCGGGCGGTGGCGTCTTCACCGAGCGCCAGATTCATGCGCATCAGGCGAGAGGACTCGTGCAAGCGACGCACGTGGTCGGGCAAGCGAAAGATGAACAGCTTGCTTTGGTCCTTGTTCCAATAGCCCCGAATGCCGGCAAAGACCCCGGTGCCATAGTTGAGGGTGTGGGTGAGAAGCCCCACCTGCGCCTCGGCGTAGGGAACGATGCGGTCCTTGAAAAAGGCCATGCGAGGAAGTTTGTTGGCCACGGCGATCCTCCGTCGGTCAGCGAGTCCACTTTTAAGTCCACTTACAATCCAATACGCGAGAAGGCTTGAAATTGCGCCACAAGAGAGGCACATTCAAGAACCACTTGTAGCGAGGTGGACTGGTTCACATGCCGCCGATTTCAGATCTTGCCCGCGCCCTTGGCGACTTTCCGTGTGGCGATGGCCCGCTTTACCGGCAACTGGCGGATGCGATTGCCGCCGCGGTCGGGCGCAGCGACCTTCTGCCGGGTACCCGGCTACCGCCCGAGCGCACGTTGGCCTCTGCCCTCAAGCTCAGCCGCACCACCGTCGTGCAAGCCTATGCACGCCTGCGCGAGGCGGGCACCATCGAAAGCCGGCACGGCAGCGGAACCTGGATCAGGCGGTCGGGCAAGATCGGCTGGCCCAGCCAGCAAGAGCACGAAGTGTCGACCGCGTTCCGTCGCAACGTCGTGTTCCGCAGCCTGATCGAACGGTCCAAGGGCTCCATCAGCTTCGTCAGTGCGCAGTTGGCGCCCCTGCCGGAAGTCGACGAAGCGATCAAAGCGGTCGCCCGTGAAGGCGCCTCCATCCTCGGCAACGGCGAGGGCTATTTTCCCATGGGGCTTCCGGCCTTGCGCAAGGCCGTGGCCGCGCACCTGCAACGCGATGGACTGCCCACGCGCGAAGAGGAAGTCCTGATCACCAACGGCGCCCAGCAGGCTATCAGCCTGGTCGCCGGGCTCCTGGTCGGTCGCGGCGAGACCGTGGTGACGGAGGATCCGACCTACATCGGGGCGATCGACGTGTTCGGCTCCGCGGGAGCGCGCGTGCTGGCACTGCCCGGCGCTGGTGATGCGATCGACTTGGACCGGCTGCGAGCGCACCTGGCCATGCGGCCGCGCCTGCTTTACCTCGTGCCGAGCTTCCACAATCCGACGGGCGCCCTGATGGCGGAACAAACCCGGCGGGAAATCGCGCGGCTTTGCCAAGAGCTACAGGTTCCGGTGGTGGAGGACAACGCAGTCTCGGGCATCTCCTTCGGCCGGCGCCCACCCCCACCCATCGCGGCCTTCGCGCCTGCTGCGCCGATTCTGACCATCGGTTCGCTGAGCAAGCTTTTCTGGACCGGGCTGCGGGTCGGGTTCATCCGCGGCCCAGAGGCGTGGATCGCGCGCCTCGGCCGTTTCAAGGCCCTGTCCGACCTGGGCGGTCCGCTCCTATCGCAAGCCGTGGCAGTGGAGTTGCTCGAACACGCCGCTACGGCGGAGAAAGTGCGTCGACGCGAGCTGGGCGAGCGAATGAGGGTGCTGACCGATCTGCTCAAGCAGAATCTGCCCGGTTGGACCTGGCAAAAACCCGACGGCGGTCTTCTGCTGTGGGCGCGCCTGCCCGACGGAAACGCCGAAGAGCTGGCACAAATCGCGCAGC
This sequence comes from Myxococcales bacterium, assembly GCA_003159055.1. The sequence continues at coordinate 1,658 of PMLH01000301.1, read as the reverse complement.
GCCACGGCGTCGCCTTGGTGGCCGGCTCGGCCAATTCGCCCGACCATCGTTTCGCCGACTACGTTCGGCTTCCCATCGTCGCCGACGCCGCGACCATGACCGAAGGCATCGCCCGCCTGGCCCGCGCCGCCGCCGAGTACCAGCCCAGGCCGCGCGCCAGCGGGTTTGACGTGGTGGTGTAAGGCTCCCATCTGCGCCCTCCGAGTCCCCTGTGGCCTCTCCTCTTCATGCGCTAGACTCCTCGGTACCTCTCACATCTCGGAGCCCACGCATGAGCCTATCCTCCGGCGACCTCGACGAACAAAACCCGACCACCCTGCTCCTGTCTGCGAAAAGCCCGGCCGGGCTCGAGCAGGCGACGCAAGATCTGTCACTTTGGGTGACCGAGACTTGCAGGGTTGGACAAGCGCCCTGCTCGCTGCCCGAGCTTGCGGCAACGCTTCGCGATCGACGACCGCTCGGGCCGCAGCGTCGGGCGATACGGGCGGAAAGCTGGGCTGATGCCGAAGCGGCCCTTCGCGACAAGAATCGCCACGCCACCGCGGCGGCAATCGACGGTGGCATGAAGCTCGTCGTTTCGCTGCCTGGTCAGGGGACCGTACGGCCAGGCGTGCTGGCGCGCCTGTTTGCCGCGGCACCGGGCTGGGCCGAGCACCTCGTGCGTCTGGCCAACTTGGCCAAGGACGTTTCCGGCTTCGATTGCCTGGCGTGGCTCGGCGATGCGCACGCCGATCCGGACACGGTTCTGAAAGACAACGCCAAGACTCAGCTGACCATCTTCTGCGTGGGTACGTCACTCGCCCGCTGGCTCATCGACATGGGCCTGCGTCCCGACGGATACGTGGGCCATTCGCTGGGCGAGTGGATGGGCGCCACGCTGTCGTCGGTGCTGAGCGAGAAGGACGCGATCCTCGCCGTGCACCACCGCGGTCGCCTGATGCAAGCCACTGGGCCCGGTGCTGCACTGATTGTTCGCTCCACCGCCGATGCGCTGGTGGCCAAGCTGCCGACAGACGTCACCCTCGCCTGCGTGAATGCGCCCAACCTTTGCCTGGTCAGCGGGCGGCCCGACGCCATTGCCCGCTGCGCGGAACAGTTGTCTGCCGAACGCATCGTCACGCGCCCGGCGCCCATTCACGTCGCGGTCCATTCGCCGGTCATGGATGCAGTGGTCGAGCCGTTCCTGAAGGAGCTTGCCGCCGTCACGTTCCACGCCCCGCAATGCCCGCTGCTTTCCACCGTCACCGGCCAATGGATGCCGACCGAGCAGGCCACCGACCGAAACTACTGGGCCAAACAGCTGCGCGCCACGGTCCGCTTCGACGCCGCCGCCGAGACGCTACTTAAAGAGCCGCGCATCGTCTTGCTAGAGGTCGGCGTCGGCTCTGCGCTGACCAGTCTGGGCGGCACGAGGATCAAGGATCGCGCCAACCAACGGGCCTTCGCCCTCTTCGGCCGCGACGAACCACCGCCCGAGGGCTACCCAGCCAGCCGCCCTTTCCAAACCCTGGGAGAGCTGTGGGCCAGTGGCATCGCCATCGACCTCGTGGGCAACGTCCAAGTCACCCGCGAAATCCCTAGCCTTCCGCCCCAAGTGCAAGTGCAAGTGCAAGTGCAAGTGGACGAAGGTTAGGGCGTGTCTGAAAAGTTGAGGTCTG
>PMLH01000511.1 GCA_003159055.1 Myxococcales bacterium | reverse complement strand
GCGTGATGGTCGCGACCCGTGCGCCCAGGGGCCGACCCAGCCGTGCGGCGAGTCCGCGCTTTGCCGCCGAACCACTGGCGCTCGGCAACTCCCACAGCCCAGCCCAAAGTCCGTCGAGGGCACGCTGTTCGAGGACGATCCCGCCGTCGGTCTCAATCCACGCAAAGGCAACGCGAAGGATCTGGCGTGCCGTCTTTGGGTCTTTGCCCGGATAGCGAGACGGGTTTCCGGCACCACGTGCCGCGCACTGGTTGCGAATCGGACACTCGTCGCAGAGCGGGGCGGTTGGTCGGCACACGGTGGCGCCGATGTCCATGAGTGCTTGGTTGATTTCGCCGGGGCTTGGACCGTCGATCAGACGCTCGGCGTGCGCTCGGACGGCCGCGATCAGCTTCGCATCAGAAGCGCGGCCCGGCAGCGCGAAGGCGCGAGCAAGCACGCGGATCAGATTGCCATCGACGGCGGCGACACTCTCGCCGAATGCGATGGACGCGATCGCGGCTGCGGTGTAGCGCCCGACGCCGGGCAGGGNNGGCTTTGTGCAGGTTGCGGGCGCGACGGTAGTAGCCAAGCCCAGCCCAGGCTTCGCACACCGTCGTTTCTTTCGCAGCCGCCAGCGCCGCGAGGGAGGGGAAGCGCCGCAAAAATTCCCCAAAACGCGGAATTACGGTCTGCACTTGGGTTTGCTGGAGCATGATCTCCGAAACCCAAATGGCATACGGGTCGCGGGTTCTGCGCCAGGGCAAATCGCGCGCGTGGCGGCGATAGTACGCAAGCAGCGAGCGGCGTAGGGCTACCGTTTCCACAAGGCCATTCCGCGATAGTCGCTTTCAAAGCCGACCCGGCGCAGGTGGTCCACGTAGGGCGATGCGAGGGCGTTTTGGCCATTGACGGTTTCGATGGTGGCGGAGGCCAGAGGCGCAAATTGGCGGCCGAGCAGAAAAGGATAGATCGCCAATCCTGCGTCGACCACCGGATCGCCAGGCGCCGGCAAGACAGTCAATTCTCGCCCCGCTCTTTGCAGTACCAAGATCAGTTCCTTGCCGCGGCACACGGTCCAATTGCTGGCAATTCGGCGGGGAAGCTCAGATGGAAGTCCCGGTAGCCCGAGGCCGCACACCGACGACGGATCGCAGGCGTTGATGAAATAGATGCGGTCGCAGGGCGTCGGCTCGGCGAGCTTGCGGATTGCCTCGTGGGTGGCGAACTGTAGACCAAACACGCCGTCGAAAAAGTGACCCGCCACAATTTCGCCGGACAGCTCGAGCAGGCGCAGGGCTCGGAACACCTTCGACCAGCGCAATGGCGCAAGCTCGTGCTCCAGCCTCTCGCGGAAGATCACGCCGTGGCGACCAAGCACAATCCGTGCGCGCTCCTTGTCCAGCTCGGCGCTCTCGATGGCTCCATCGGTCTTCTCCGTGCGCACGATGTGCCAAGCACCGACGCTCGGGCGCGATCTCTCCCAGCGGCGGAACCCTGACCGGCCGGAAAGCTCGGCCACCTTCTCGGCGGAAAAATCGTTCAGGATGCCGCGTCGGACGGTTTCGTAACTGTCGCTCGCCACGCGCCCCTGCCACGCCAAGCCCCACAGGGTCTCGGCCAGCGCCCTGGTATCGAGGCCGGTTGCGTTCGCCAGATCGAAGAAACCCAGGCCGCGTTCGGCTTCTGTCAGCTTGGCGATGACCGGGGCGGCGGTGGCATCATGCGTGCGCCGAGCAGAATCGAAAAACAGGACGTCGTCAGTCGGAAGAGCAAAGGCAAGACGCTGCTTTCCGGCGCCCAGCCAACCGAGCCCGTACGATTGAAAGAGGGTGTCGAGCCACGACGGGTAGTACGGTGCAAGGCGACTCGGCAAGACCGCCTCTTCCCAAAGCTCGGCGGGGAGCGGAAAGCCAAACAATCGGTCCAGCGATTGCTGAAGGGCTTCGAGACTGCCGGTCTTGGGGCCAAGGCCGTGCCATTCGGCGAGAAAGGGCTGCAGATCCGCGAGCGGCCGGACTGGCAGGCTTCGCTCGGTTTGCGCGCGCCGAGAGGCGCGTGCAAGACGCAGCAATCGCTCGGCATTCTCGGCGTCGCAGAACAGCTGCTCAACGCGGCCTTCGACCAGATGGCCGGAAACGATGCTGTCGCTCTCCAGCAACTCGTCCAGCAGTGGCGTGAGCTCCGACGGAGAAAACCCAAGCTCGGCCGAGATTTCGGCCGTCGAAACCATCACGCGGCTGCGCAAATACTCTCCGAGCAAGCTCGCGCCACTCTCGTCGTCGGAGCGGTAGCGGTGCTTTCCGAGATAGCTCATCAATTCGTCGCGGCCATCGCCCAGCAACGGCCGCAAGCTGCGCAGTTGCTCGGGGCTTGCACCCCGCAGGAAGAGAATGCGCGGCAGATCGCCCAGGTCGGAGACCAGCTCGGTGCTCGCGCCAGGCAGAATATACGCCGCCAGTTGGGCGAGCGGATCGTCCGCGCCCGCGGCGGTTCCTTCTGCCGGCAGGTTCCGGGTCCAGTCGTCCACGACCGGCCTAGGCAAAAGCAGCAATTCGCGCACCGCCAGCAGAATCTCTTCCCGCGTGCCTGGCCGGTAGTCGGCGTGTGTGCGTAGCAGCTTCTCGCCGAAGGTCGACACCAACGCCTGTGGCACGGTCGGCTGAGCCACGGCGCCGTGAAACAGGTCGTGGAAGAGATCTTCGGCCAAGCTCGACCGCGCCGCCCCGCCGGGAGTGTCGTCGAGGTACATGTGGTAGTTGGTCTGGCGAAACACGACGCCGTCGGAAAACGGGGTCGGGTGCGCCGGGCGGGTCACGGCGATGGCAATCCGCTTGGCCGCGATGTCGTCCAGCACCGCGGTGAGCGTCGACAGATCGAATTCGTCTTCCAGCAGATCGCGCCAGGTTTCGAGAACGATGGGGAAGTCTTCGAAGCGCAGCACGCTCGCCAGGAGCTTCTTCGAGCGCAACCGGTTGAGCCACAGAGGGTACCGCTTGCGAGCGTCCCCGCGTGGGAGCAGAAGCGCCCGGCTGGCGTTCTCGCGAAAGCGCGCACCGAAAAGCGGCGTCTTCTCCAGCCCCGCGCGCAGAAGCTCGTCCAGCGAGGCCTTGCCCAACAGGTCAAACAGCCCGGCGGGGTCGAAGGCGTCCGGCAGCACGAACAGAATCTGGTCGTTGGTCGCGAACGCCTCCAGCGTGCTGCCTTGGCTGCGCTCCCACGCCTCGGCCAGCGCGATCGCCAGCGGGCGGTTCACCCTGCCGCCCCAGAAGGTGTGCAAGATGACCTGCTGGTTCTGCGATGGCGCCGAGGGGTCCCTGGTGTGTTCGACGGTGCATTCGACGAGGATGCGCTGGCGACCGGGCAGTGGCGCCTGTGCAACCTCCCGCTGCCTGCGCAAGAAACGCACGAGGTTTTCGGCGGTCTTGGCGCCGGCGCCAGGGCTTCGGCTGAGCTGGTCGGGGAAATCGGGCTCGTCCAGGTGCTTTTCACAGTGGTCGAAGAAATCGAGCAACGCAAACGACGTCTCGGTCGAACGATTCTGTTCGTCCGCCTTCCAGAACGGAATCATCGGGGCGTTCGGATCGGCCGGCCCGACTTCGACGTCGTTGTGGGTGATGGCGACAATGCGCCAGGTCTGCGTGCCCAGGCTGAACTGGTCACCCAGGCGCCGTTCCCACACAAATTCCTCGTCGAGCTCGCCAATCACGGCTTTGCTGTCAGCCAGTCGCAAGTGGTAGTAGCCGCGATCCGGGATGGTGCCGCCGGATTGGTAAAGGACGAACTCGGTGCCGGCGCGGGTGGTGAAGGTGTTCTTCGCGCCGTCGACCACCGCGCGTGTCCTGAGCTCGCGAACCGGGCTGTCGGCGTAGCGACCCGCCAGCATGGCAACGACCAGGTCGAAGTGGCGCCGGGAAAGCTCGTGATACGCGGCGATGCTGCGCACGAAGGCAAAGAGCTGGTCGAGATCCCAAACCACGCCGCAGCCCATCGACAGCAGGACTTGCGCCAGGACGTCGAGGGCGTTGGCGATGGGGCGACTGTCCTCGATCGCGCTTCGGCCAAGCAGGTCCGCCATCGACGCGGCCTCGGCGCCATCGAGGCCGTGCATGGGAAACAGGGTGGCGCGACTGGTGCCGCCCACGCGATGGTCGGCGCGGCCGATACGCTGGAGGGATTGCGCCACTGACGGCGGCGTACCGATGAGCACGACCTCCTCGACCGAGCCGATGTCGATGCCGAGCTCAAGTGATCCGGTGGCGACAATCGCGCGCAGTTGCCCCTGTTTCATGCGCTCTTCCACGTCGAGGCGAATCTCGCGCGACAGGGATCCGTGGTGGGAATACGCGATGGGCTCGCGCTCGCCCGCGTTGAGCAGGCGAGCGATCTTTTCCACCGAGCGGCGGCTGTTGGCGAAGATCAGGGTGGAGCGGTTGCGGGCGATGATGGCGCGCAACTCGGCGGTGAGGGCCTGCCAGCGCAAATCGGACGTATCAGGTCCTTTGACGAGCTCGATGTCGGGGCTGCGCAAGGCAAGCGCGATGGTTCGTTTGTCGGCCGACTCGACCACGGTCACCGGTCGCGGCCGATAGCTCGGGTCGGGGCCCGGGTTCTTGCATTCGTACCCGGCCATCCACGCCGCGATTCGATCCGCCGGACGCACTGTCGCGGAAAGCGCGATCCGCTGAAACTCGCCTGCGCACAGGACCAGGCGTTCGACCGCGGTCATCATGTAGGTTCCGCGCTTGCTCGCGGCCAAGGCGTGGATCTCGTCGAGAATGACGGTTCGAAGACCGTCGAAGATGTGCCGGCTTTGGCTGCCGGTGAGCATCAGGTTCAGGCTCTCCGGCGTAGTGATGAGGATTTCGGGCGGGTGGCGCAGCATGGCCCGGCGTTCGTCGTCCGGGGTGTC
>PMLH01000575.1 GCA_003159055.1 Myxococcales bacterium | reverse complement strand
TCCGACTTTCACCACGGGCTGCTACAGCCGCGACCGGAGATGATTTCGCACGGGTGCGGGATTTCGACCGCCCCCACCCAGAATCGGCTTGAGCCGAGCGAAGGCCGCCATCCCTACACGCCCAATCGCAAAAGCGAGCTGCTGAGCACCTCACGGAGCTGTTCCATCCAGCTGGCGGCGAGGCTGTTGCCCCGGACATCCCCATCATCGTGCGCGTAGAGCAGCAAGGCGACCCTGCCCTCGACGATAACCGGCGACACCAGCACCCCGCTCGCAGGCTTGCAATGAAGTGCAGCCCAGAGCGGCTGCTGGACAGCCCGTCCGTCGGGCGGCGGCAATCCGCGGTAGGTCGCACGACGACTACGCGCAATGCGAAAACAGGATGGTAGCGACAGCGAAAAACTCAGGTTCTCGATCTCTGGCCGCACTTGCTCACCAGAGAATCCAAAGCGGCCACGCGCGAGCCTCCCTGCCACGGAAAAAATCGCGCCGGCTCCGAAACACGCGCGCATAGCCGTGAAGAGGTTGTTCGACAAACCCTGCTGATCGGTTGCGAAGCGGATCTGCTCGATAGCAAGCTGAGCGCCGGCGTTCGTAATGGGCACCATGATCGGTGTGAGGGGACGGCGCGACGCCACCCGAGTCGGCGTGGGCAGTGCGCGGGTCTCGACCGGGGGCAGGGAGGTCAGTGGCGTGGGCGTGAAGCAAAGGACAGCCTCCACTACGTCCACCGGCGCTCCGGGTTCGCGCGGCCCGGTCCCAGGTTGAAGAGGCGCAAGCTTGACACCTTTCAGCTGCCGTCTGTGTGATCGCAAAGCCGGGCGAATCTCGGATTCCTCGTGACTGGCTTGCTTGGGTAGAGCCCGATGAGGAAACGGCCGTGAGGTCGCGACCGAAGGGACTTGGATGTTCTCATCCTTCCGCTGCACACCCTAGCGTAGATCAAAATGCCGGGCGAGGTCCAGCTCAATGGCCGCCAGCTCGTGGGGCTGAGCTCGGATGCTGGCGGCTGTCGCGCGATGTGTACACCACCTGGTCGGCGCGTCGCCCGCCGAACAGCCTTGGCAGTCGCGTGGTCGGACGACAAGCTGGACGAGGCGTGGCGGTCCCGAGGCGTCAAGAACCGCATGGAGCTCTTCCGAGGAGCACTCGGCCACTATCTCAAGCAGCTCGGGGGGTGAGGGTAACATTTCCTCTCAACCCGGACGAGAGAGACTGCACGGACCTGACCGCGAGGCTTGGCGCTATCACGGCCTCGACGCTCATCCTCACCGGGGATGCGGACACAATCTGTCCTCCGGCTGTCGGGCAGTTCCTTTGCGAACGCATCCCTCGATCTCGACACGAAATCGTACGCGGTGGTGGCCATGACTTTGCGGTGAGGCGTCCCGAGGAGGTCGCCGAGATCATTCGCAACCACGTCCTGCAGGCGTTGCCGCAGAGGCGGTGACACGTTCGCTCCGAGCGCAAGAAGCCGAATCAAGCAGCTCAGGGCCCAGAGAGCAGCCCATCCAGTTGCCACGCCATAATATACGGTGTATATATTATGTAAGGAGACAGGCCATGACAAACCTCGACAGTTGGCTCGGTGATCTTCGTAGTCCCGGCGGGCTCCACCGTCTTCGTCGTGAGCGCGACGAGCTCATCGACGAAGCTGGGGACCACTACATGGTGAGAGATGGCATTCCACGTCTCCTCGACGCCAAGGACGTTGCCGGCGACGACGCCCACTGGAACCGCTTTTACAACTGGTTCGCCCCACTCTACGAGCACAGCGAGCGCGTGCTCTCGCGCCTCCTGATCGACCTTGACATGCGGAAGGAGCAGCGCCGACTTGTCGAGTCTTTGCCGATTACGCCGGGGAGCAGCCTGCTGGAGGTCTGCACTGGACCTGGTGTCTACCAGCCTTGGCTGGCACGCGCAGTCTCGGCACAAGGCCGAATGGCGGCCCTAGACCTCTCGTCAGGGATGCTCCGTCGCTGCGCCCACCGAACGCGGGCGCAGTGCCCCGCTCCACTGTGCGTGCAGGGCAACGGTGCAGCGCTGCCCTTCGCCGACGGCACCTTCGACTTCGTTTTCCACTTCGGCGGTATCAAGCTGTTTTCCTCACCAGACACTGGGATCAGCGAGTGTGCGCGGGTCTTGCGACCGGGTGGCCTGCTCTTTCTCGGTGACGAAAGCTACATCCCCACGATTCCTCCCAAAGGTTGGCGGCGGCGCTTGGTCTTGCGAATGAACCCTGGTTTCCGGCGCCCGCCGCCGCAAGTACCACCTTCGCTCAAGCTCGAAAAGGAGGAGAATGTCTACGATGGCCTCGCGTTCCTATGGACACTTGGGCGAGTCGTCGCCTAGACCGAAGAAGCGCGGTAGGGGGCGACCACCTCGGGACGTACAGCCGCTGTCGCGTGACCGTGTGCTGCGCGAGGCGCTGGCGCTCTTGGATGAGCATGGCCTGGCGAGCCTCTCGATTCGCCGGATTGCGCTCCGTTTGGGTGTCACTCCAATGTCGCTGTACAACCACTTCGCCAACAAGGACGAGTTGTTCGATGCACTCCACGAGGCAGCACTTCTGGAGATCACCACGCCGACGATCCCCCGACGCATCTCTTGGAGACACCTCGCCATGAGGATGGCCACCGCGCTCCGTCAGGCACTGCGTGCTCACCCTCAGGCATTGCCTCTATTCGCGACCAGGCCTATGCGCTCGCCGGCGTTGCTCCGAGTAGCAGACGAGGTGCTGCAACGGTTGTTGGCGGACGGGTTCCCGGTGCAGCAAGCGCTCTTCCTTCTAGACTGTGTCGGTGTGTTCACGATCGGCCATGCCCTGGCCGAGTTCGGCGATTCACCAGCCGCTGCCCCAGAGAAGGACGGCAGAGACCTCCTCGCAAAGCGCGCGGCCCTTCTGAAGGCAGGACTGCATTGCTTGGTGCGTGTCGCCGAAGAAGCGTCTCCGCACGACTATGACGGGGAGTTTGTCTGCGGCCTGACAGCGCTGCTCGATGGCTTCGAACGACTGAGACGCCGAGCCAGGCGGCCACGTTGACATCCCAGTTCCGTACCCAACGTCCAATCGCTGGCGATGTAGTCGGCCCGGACGGACTTCATGTAGTGCCGTTCGCGACTCTGGCTGGCCTCGTCGCCCGTTCGCTGGAATGCCTGTCTTGTGTCGAAGGCATCATCCGCATCCACGAACGGAATGCGCGGGCCGGCGGCTGGGCTGGGGCCGGAAGTCGGAGAGCTGCTGCCGGCTTTCGTCGGGGTGCAAGCGAGGGCAATGACCAGGACCGGCCAACCGGCAAGGGCACGAGCTCGCATGTCACGAGTGTACCCGGGCGAGCGGCCGTGTGGCCAGCGCTGCTGCGTGCGCAGACCTTCCAGAGTTCAGCGCGCGCCACCGCGGCGGCCCGGAAATCGCGTGGAATCTCGGCGTCGGGATCCACGCGTGCGCAGGCCTGCGCCCCGTTGCTCGGAGCGGGATGGTCGCCCGCGCGGCTTCAGTGCACGGCCAGATGGAAAGCAGCCCCCAGCTTCGCGATGGGGCGGTGGCGCATGCAGGTCACGAGATGATCGTTGACCATGCCCACCGCTTGCATGTGCGCGTAGACGATCGTCGAGCCGACGAACGAGAATCCACGCTGCTTCAGATCCTTGCTGAAAGCATCCGACCACGCCGTGCGCGGCGGGATCTGCGTGAGGCTGGATGGGCGAGCCTGAAGCGGCCGACCTTCGACGAAGCGCCATTGGTAGGCCGCGAACGAGCCAAACTCCGCTTGCACCTTCAGGAAGGCGCGGGCGTTCGCCACCGCCGACGCAACCTTGGCTCGGTTGCGCACGATCCCTGGATCGCGGAGCAGCGAGCTGACCTTCCTCGCATCGAAGCGCGCGACCCTTTCGGGCTCAAAGCCCGCGAATGCTTGTCGGTAGGCCGCGCGCTTGCGCAGGATGGTCAGCCACGAAAGCCCCGCTTGGGCCCCCTCCAGGAGCAAGAATTCGAACAGCGTGCGATCGTCTTGCACCGGCACGCCCCATTCCTCGTCGTGGTAGGCGACGAGGAGCGGGTCGGTGGAGGCCCAATCGCAGCGGACTTGGACCTTTGGCTCGCGCGTCGCCATGGCTAGGCCATCACGATTCAGACCAGCACCATCAGGTTGCTGAAGTCGTTCTGCTTGCCGAGCATGTCGAGATAGAGGGCGATCATGCCGCGGTGATGGGTCTGATGATTGAACGGATGCAGGATCAGCCCGCCAAAGTCGCGGTCCTGATCGACGCCCTTGAAGTTCTTGTAGCGCAGGGGTTTGGAGAGATCCTCGGCCTGCACCTCGTCGGCGAATTTCGCGAAACGTTCGTCCAGGGTCTTCCGCTCGGGTTCGTACTCGCGGAACCTGGCGAACAACAAATCGTCCAACGTCGGTGTCTGCTGGAAGATGGGATGCTGGGCGAAGCTGAACGGCCGGAGGGTGGCAAAGCGCCGCAGCCAGGCGAGATCGGAGATGAACACGTGCGAGCAGAGCGACCGGATGGATGGGTAGTAGCCGCCCAATTCCTTGGTCCATTCGGCGTCGCTGAGTTGGGCGAGCACGCGTCCCATTTCGGTGTTGGCGTGGATGTTGTAGCGGGCAAACAACTTGACCGTGTCCGGGGTCATGGTTTCTCCTTGGTGGGCAAGCCTAGCATCCGGCCCACCCGGCTGCTGCTGCGCCCCCACACCGCACTCTTGCGCGCGCCGATGGCGTAGCCGATCACGTTGACCACCGCGTGCACGGCGACCACGAACGCGAGCGCTGCCTCGACCGGGGGCGCGCGCGGCGTGGCCGGGTGAGGGGATTGCCGTCGTCCACCGCAACGCCGCTGGGATCCCTGCCTTCGCTCCGGCGGGCGGCACGATGCTTTCCTGACGGACGTATCCAATGCGAAAAGGTGACCGACGGAGCGGTTGTGCGAATCGTCGGAACTCGCGGCATGGGCACCCCGTTCGGCCGAAGAACTGGATTCACCAGGATTCGTGGCCTATGGTTCCGCTCGAAATGCTCAATCCAGAAAGCGGCAAGCGCGAAGGATCGCACGCGACGCCGCGCAAGACCCTGATCGCATTTGGGCTCTTCGCCCTGGTCGGCGTCGTGTTCGCCGGCGTCTCCTCGTACGATTTCATCGCGCACCTCGATCGCCAGGTTCACGCCATCACCTGCTCGATCGTGCCTGGCCTGGCCGCGCCAGACGCAAGCGGTGCATCCGGCTGTCATGCGGTGTTGATGAGCCCGTACTCGTCCGTGCTGCGCGACTTCACCTGGGGCGGAATTCCGATTGCGTTGCCGGCGCTGGGCGTTTTCTCGTTTCTGCTCTTTCGCGCCGTCGACTTGCTCTGGCGCAAGACGCTATCACGGCGGGAAACCGGTTTCATGGTCGCGGCCGCGGTCTTGCCCGTGCTGACCTCGCTGGTGTTCGCCATCATTTCGATGACCAAGATCGGGACGTTTTGCAAGGTATGCGTGGGCATCTACGGCGCGTCCCTCGGCGTGCTGGTCGCAGCCATCGCCGCGCACCTCGTGACGCCGCCTTCGACCGGCGGGCAAGGCCAGGGCTCGCGTCTCGGGCTCTGGGGCTTCTACTTCGTCGAGGGCGTGGCCATGGTTGCGCTGCCCTTGGTGCTCTACTTGGCGCTCAAGCCGGCGTATCCGGATTCGCTGCTGCAAACGTCCGGGCTTCGGCATTCTGAAGACAAGTACGGCGTGATGCTCGACTTGCCCGGCACCGGCCGGATTCCCGCCGTCGAGGTCATGGACCCGTTGTGCCCGGCGTGCAAAGCATTTGCCGAGCGATTGGCGGCCAGCGATTTGGGCGGCGACCTGCAGATCAAGCTGGTGCTCTTTCCCCTCGACAAAGAGTGCAACTGGATGGTCGGCGAGTCACTGCATCCAGGTGCGTGCGCGGTCAGCGAGGCAGTGCTTTGTGCCGGCGACAAGGCACGCGACGTCGTCGCGTGGGCCTTCGAAAACCAGGCCGAGCTGCGCTCGCTCGGCGCTGGCGGGCAGCCGACCATCTACGCGCGCATCAAGCGTGATTTTCCCGCCCTGGCAGGCTGCGTGGGCAGTGCCGTCGTGAAGGCGCGCATCAACAAGAGCCTGCGCTGGATCGTGGCCAACTCGCTGCCGGTGCTGACGCCGCAGCTTTTCGTGCGCAATCAGAAGATCCCCGACGAGGATACCGATTTAGGCCTCGACTACGTGCTCTCGCGCGTGCTTGTGCAAGCTTCGACGGAGGTGCGCCGATGAATGCCGGCCGCGTGCACTTGGTTCTGATGCTGGTCACCTTGGCGGCGGTCGGTCTGTCAGTATCGACCTGGACGCGCGCATCGGCCGTACGATTGGCCGAGTCGCGAGGCAAAGCGCCTGAAGTCGCGACCGCCAGCGCATCTGACATGAACTACTGCACGGGCGAATTGAAAGTGATTCTCAAGCGCGTGCTCACCTCGTGCGGGCTCGTGTCGGGCGGAAGCGCACGCGGCTGCCAGCCGTTGCAGGCCCGCCAAGTGGCGTCCATGTCGGGCGGCGACTTCAATGCGCTGTTTGTGCCACTGTCCGGGCGCGCCGCCATTCTTCAATTCGACAAGGACAGTGCCGATCTCGATCCAGCAGCGACCGACCTGCTTGAGAAATCCTTCGCCGACCGGCGAGGAGCGTCGTACTTCTTCGTGGTCTCGCGTGCATCGCCCGAAGGCTCGGTCGAGCACAACCGCGACCTCAGCCACCGGCGCGGCAGCGCAGTCCTCGACGCGATCAAGGCCAAGTTCCAGGATCCCGATATCGACCAAGAAGTCGGTCTGCTGTGGTTGGGCGAGGAATTCGCGCAGCTTGACCAGCAGTTCTGCCAGTGGCAGCGGTCGCGCAGTACCGAGGCTTGCGCCACCGCCGATCTGAATCGTTCATCATTCATCGCGTGGATCGACTGCCGACTATGAACCGCGGGGTCTTGCTTTTCGGACTGTGTGCCTTGGCCGGGTGTCCCGGCAAGAACGCGGATCCGACGCCGTCGTCGCGCTATGAAGCGGTGAAGGCCGCGGCCCTGCCGGCGTCGCATTGGTGCGACACGAGCTTCACCAGGGAGGCCCCGCGTTTGACTCTGCCACCGTTGGCCCCGCCGCTGGCCGGCCGCGTGCAGCCAACGCTGACCAAAGGCAAGCGCACCTGGGTGAACCTGTGGGCGACTTGGTGTCAGCCCTGTTTGCGCGAAATTCCCCTGTTGCTCACGTGGCAGGGCGAGCTTCGCAAAGACGGCCTCGACGTGGACGTGCTGCTCTTGTCGATCGACGAGGAGGCGCAGACGCTCGACAAGTTCCTGGCCGGGCGCAAAGATCTGCAACAGGCGAAGATCGCACGGGCTGCCAGCCAGAACGACTACGAGCAATGGGTGAAGGGGTTCGTGAAAGACCCGTCGACGCCGATTCCGATTCATTTGCTCAGCTCGGCCGACGGCGACGTGCGGTGTGTGCGCAACGGGGCGCTGCACGAGGGGGACTATCCGGCGGCGAAGGGCGTTTTGCGCTGACTTCGGCACCGGAGCCGGTGGCCGGAGGCCGGAACAGGCGGCCGGCCACGGAACCGGAACCGGCCACGGATCCGGTTTCGGTTTTCCGCATCGGTTGCGTAGCGACGTAAAGTCCCTTTGCACGGGCGCGGGCTCAAGGTTTGGAAAACGGCCAGCGGTGGCTCGGCACTGCGGTTGCACTGTGCGATTGCATGACCAGAAATTCGCTCATTGCGGTGTCTCTGTTCCTGCTCGCGCTTCCTTCACGCGCCAACGCGGAATCGTACGCTCGGCAGGCCTCGGCTTTACGGGCGTCGCCGGTGCCGGCTGCGAAGATCGTCGACAGAGTCGACGCCAACCAATCGGTGGTGGTACAAAAAGCGGAGAATGGGTGGGTTCGGGCGCGCCTGGGCGCGGACGTGGAAGGCTGGCTGCCTTCCGAGGTGGTTTCCGACACCTGGATCAAGGTGTGGAAACGCGAGCGGAAGCTCCTCCTCATCAAGGGCGACGCCATTGACAAAACGTTCCGCATCGCGCTCGGCGCCGACAATCCTCTCGGAACCAAGGTCAAGCGTGGCGATGGTGCGACCCCGGAAGGTCGCTACTTCATCGCCGAGCTGGACCCGTCGCCGGACTCCGGCCGCTACGGTGCGCGGTCGATGCGGCTTTCCTACCCGTCGGTCGAGGATGCGCGGCGGGGGCTGCGCGATCACCTGATCGACAAGGCGACCTACCTTACTATCGTGCGCGCAATCCGCGCCGGCGAGGTGCCGCCCCAGCACACGGCGCTCGGGGGTTCGATTCGTATTCACGGCGGTGGTTCGAGCAAGGACTGGACGCTCGGCTGCATCGGACTCGACGATGCGGACGCGGCCGCGCTGTATTCGTCAGTGTTCAAAGGCATGCGCGTCGATGTGTACGCCTCCGCCGACGAAGACAAGCGCCTTGGCAAGGCCGACTATCTTCCTGGCGCCATCCTGGCCGCGGCCAAGGCCCAGATCGAAGCCGCAGCCCTCTACACGATCGCCGCCATGAAGGTGATTCCTATGGATTTTCCCGGCGGCGACATTCCCGCCGACCAAGCGGTCTGCACCGACATCGTGGTGCGAGCCTTGCGCGGTGCCGGCGTCGATCTGCAAGCCATGGTTTTCGAAGACCGCACGCTTCACCCCGACCGATACCCCGGCAGGGCGGAAGCGCCCCGCACGGTCATCGACCACCGACGTGTGGGAAATCTGGTTGCACTCTTGCGCCGCCACGCGGTCGCGGGCGCGATCAACCATGGGCGTGGCCTCGGGCCCGGCGACGTGGTCGTGTTCGACACCGGCATCCCCAACGGATCGCCGTTCGACCACATCGGCATCGTCGACGACCGCCGCGACACCGACGGCAATTTGCGCGCCATCAATATCTGGACCGTGGGCCGCCGAACCTCGTCCATGCCCCTCATTGGCAAGAGCTATCCGACCGTGGCGGCCTGGTTCCGCCTGGGACATCCCTACGAGGTTCGGTAGAGCCTGGTTCTTCCCGACAGTCAGGCCTGCCCGGACCTAAGCAATCGCGGATGCGCGCTCGCCTGGTCAGACGAGGAAGTCGAACATTTGCACGCGGGCGAGGTAGCCCTCGAGGACGGCGGCGAACTCGTCGAGGAGGAGGTCGNNCCCTGGACGCGGAGGACGCGGCCCGAGGCAGGGATTTCGGGGCCGGCCAAGACGAGGACGCCGGAGAGCTCGCTGCTCGGCTCGGGGAGCGCGCCGGTGAGACGGAAGTTGACGTGTGTGCGCGACAGGTCCAGGACGGTGGCGACGCGGCCGTCGTCGAGGCGGAGGCAGGCGGCGAGGTCCGTGGGGGGCTCGACCCGGTAGTTGGCGCGGCGGTTTTGCTGGATCTGGCCTTCGAGCGCGTCGTG
>PMLH01000305.1 GCA_003159055.1 Myxococcales bacterium | reverse complement strand
CAGGTGGGTGAAGTCGAGCTCGTGGGGCAGGAAACCAAGCGCGATTTCCGGGTGGAAATCCTGAAAGCCCAGGCGGTAGGGCGCAGCACTATAGGTGCCCACGAACAGCGGCAAGAAGTGCTCCATGATTTTGATGGCCAGATCGCCGAAGTATTTTTCGTCACGCACGCCGAAGCCCGAGCCGCCCGTGGCCACCAGGCTGGTCAGGCGTTTGCTGCCGATGCTGACGTGCACGCCGTTGTTGGCCAGACTGAGGTTGGACGTGTTTGGCATCACGACCAGGTTGTTGAGAATGATGCCGGCGTCGCGCAGCTTCTTGACCCCGTTGAGCTGGCTGCGTGAGACCACCTCATGGCAGAGGCCCATATAGGCGCTCTTCTCTTCCCCGCGGTCCCAGCCCGACAGACAGGGGTTCATGAACAGCTCGCGATAGAACGAATCCGAAATGAGCTCGTTGAGCTCGCGCTGTCGCACCGGTGGCGTCGGCGCGTGGCAGGCGGCCGCCTTTTGCCCCGTGGCGTCCAGCTCGTAGCGCCGGTTGGCGTAGGCGAGCAGCAGTTGCGTCAGCAGAAATCGGCGACCAGCCTCCCGGGCGAGCGCGCGCCCACCGCCGGCCTCAGGCGCGAGACTGACGACGTTAAACGAACACGTCTCGGGCGACGTGTTGTCGCTTAGGAAGTTGCTGAACAGGCGCCGACCGGTCTTGCGCACGGATTCTGGCCTTTCTGGCAAGGCTGACACCGCATCGGCGAGCGCCAGCTTCAGTAGATAGCTGATGGGGATCCGTGCGTATTCGATGCCGCGTTCGACGATGATGAACTTGTCGGCGTCGCCCCGCATGCGGTCCGTGCCATCGGACTTGTCGGCGCGCAGGTCGCCCGCGAAGATCTCGGCCGCTGCCGGGCCGAGCAACCGGCGCGGGAAGCGCACCCAGCTGTTGTCCCAGACTTGGTCCGAATTCGTGTCGAGGAATCGCTCCAGCGCATGCACCTGCCTTGGGGCGGTGTCGCCCACCGCGGCCCGACGCAAGATGTTGGCGAGAAAGTCCGACCCCGAAAGCGACAAGGGCAGATCCACTGTGGCGCGGCTGCCTTGAACCGAGGCCTGCAATTCGGCTTCGGCGCCCCCGGTGGCGTCCGCGCCGACGAAAGGCAGACGTGCGATATCCTGGGCCGAAACCATGCCCAGCGCGGAACGCAAGCGATCCACTGAGGGTTCAACGCCGATCGATGGCCCAACCAGTTGAGAGGAAGAGACGGCCCCGGCCTGGCGGCTCATGTCCGACTCCCCAGATGATATCGTGGACGAATTGCAGCTTCCACGGAAGTCGATTGTCCGCCCTCAATGTGTCGATTCGCGCACGTTTCGCGGACGTTTCTGTGAAAGATGCCTGCGCAATGGCGGGACAAGGAAGCGAAGGCGTGGGGCGCCGGCCGCGCTATAGTGACCCGGTCATGCCCAAAGCTCTGCTGCAAATGCGAGAATCGGCCGCCGTAGCCGCAGCGCCCCTTGCGTTGATACCGGCGGCTGGCCCGACCCTCCAGGCCGATGGTAACCCCCGGCTGGCGGGTGCCCTGCTCAAGCGCAAAGTGACCACGCTCTTTCGCCACTTCCCCCCTGCCCTGACCGGCGACGAAGAGGCCATCCATCAACTTCGGGTTTCGGGCCGGCGACTGCGCGTTGCCCTGCCCTTGCTGGCGGCGAAGCCCGAGGGCCGCCGGGCCGAGCGCGCGCGCAGCCTGCTGCGAGAGCTAACCCGGGCCGCGGGCAGTAGCCGCGATCTGGATGTTCTGCTGGAATCCTATGATGAGCGCTTGAAAGAATTGCCGTCGCGGAGCGAGGAGCAAAAGCTCCTGCGNNCTGGGCCGAAACCATGCCCAGCGCCGAGCGCAGCCGCTCGACGGATGGTTCGGCGCCGAGGGAAGGCGCGACTCGCTCGGAAGAAGCGACGGCTCCGGCCTGGCGACTCATGTCCGTCTCCTTGGGTTACATCGTGGACCGACTACAATCTCCACGGGACTCGATTGTCGACGGCCTATGTGTCGAAATGCGCACGTTTCGCTGAACTTCTTGTGAAAAGCCGACGCTGTCCTCAAGGCATCATCCGAAACCCGCGCTATAGTTCCGCGCCGATGTCCAAGACCCTCGTGCAAACGCAAGAATCCGCCGCGGTGGCTGAGACGCCGCTCGCGTCGGTGCCGCCGGCCGGCCCGACCCTGAAGGCCGATGGCAGCCCCCGTCTGGCGGTCACCTTGATCAGGCGCAAAGCGAACACGCTTTTTCGGCACTTTCCCCTCGCCCTGACCGGCGAGGAGGAAGCCATCCACCAACTGCGCGTCGCCGGCCGTCGCCTGCGCGTGGCGCTTCCCTTGCTGGTGGCCAAGCCCGACGGCCGCCGCGCCGAACGCGCACGAAGCCTGCTGCGCCAGTTGACTCAGACCGCGGGCAGCAGCCGTGATTCGGACGTCCTGCTGGAGTCCTACGACGAACGCCTAAAAGCCCTGCCTTCCCGAAGCGGGGAACAAAAACTGCTGCGTCACCGCCTGGCCAGCGTCCGCCGGCGCAGCCGCACGCGCATGGTCGAGGGTCTGCTGGACTTGGAGATCTCTCGGTTGCGTGGCGATCTGGCCACCTTGATCGCCCGTGGTGGGCCGCCGCCCTCGGTGGTGTGCGAACGATTCGCGGCAATGACGGCACGCGAATTCCGGTTGCTTCAGGAAGGCTTCACCAAGCTCGGGCCGCAGCTCAATGCCGAGGAGCTGCACGCCCTGCGCCGACGGGCGCGCCGCGTGCGCTATGCCGTCGAGGTCTTCGACCAGATTCGCAACTTCGAATCGGCCGCCACCAAACCGTGGAAGACCCTGCAGGATCTCATCGGCGTCATTCACGACCACCACGTGCTGGCCGGCTGGTTCGACGAACAGGCAAGAAAGGATCGTGGCCTCGGGAAACACGCGCTGGCTACCACCGCAAGCGATGAGGCAGACTGGGCGCGCGCAGCCATGCATCGGTTGCACGCCGAGTTCCTGGCCGCAGATCCAATTTCCATCGTGGCGCGCGGCCTCGCGGCCCTAGGTCAAACGGTGCAGCCCTACTGACGGCCATGCGACTACTCCTCATCCGCCACGCCATCGCCATTCCCGCCCCACGCGGCATGCGCGACGAGGATCGCCCTCTCAGTGCCGAGGGGCAGCAGCGCTTCGGACAAACCGCCCAGATGCTCGCACGCGTAGCGCGGCCGCCCGCGGCCATCCTCACCAGTCCGCACCTTCGGGCGCAGCAAACCGCTGCCCTTGTCGCGCATGCCTGGGGCGACATGCGCCCCATCGTCGTGCCTGCCCTGGCTGACGGAAATTGGCCCGGCATCTGCCAAGCCCTTGAGGATTACAAGAGCGATGACACCGTTGCGCTGGTCGGCCACGAAAGCTGGCTCTCCACGATTACCGCGCGCTTTCTTGGCAGCCGCAATCACGGTGCGTTCGACTACCGCAAGGGCGGGGCTGCGTTGATCCAGGCGAGGGATTTGGCGGCGTGCAAGGGAACGCTGTTGTGGTTCGTACCACCGCGCATCTTCCGCCGCGTCGAATAGCGCATATGGTTCTCAGTCAGTCGCCCTCCTTGGGATCGATCTCACTGCCGACGTCAAAGGAGGCGTAGCCAGCAGGAACGACCGGCATCGCCAATCCGCCGACCGACGACAGACTTTCGACTCTGTCCACGCTCAGCTGCTCGATCCATTCGCCGTTTGCGCCTCGAACACGAATCGACATCGGCACGCCCCAGGCCGCCGACCAGCAAATTCGCACCTGGTCGTGTGCTTCTTCCCCTCCGCGAACCAGCAGCCGCCAGACGCAACCCGTCTTGTCTTTCAGTCGATTCGCCGGCTTCTCCTTCGGCGAGGGAGCAGCCGCGCGCACCACGAATGCGCTCTTCGGCCGGTCCAAAATGTGCGCCAGACCGAACCAATCCGAAAACACCCCGATGCGGTAGAGCTGGTTGCGGTTCACATCCATCGATACCCGTCTGCGGTGGTCAATCAGGCGGTAGCTGTAGTCGTCCTTCTCACCAGTCCTGTGAAGGTACAAATCCAGCGTCTCGTCGGTGCGCCGGCGCAAATACTGGGTGCCGTGGCGCCACAGCTGCAGCCTATGGGATGCGCCATCGCTGCCGACGAAATGCGCATCGAGGTAGACGTCCGCCGCGGCGGACTCGACTGGGAAGGCGGCTTCCCAATCGAGCGCAGCCATCTCGGCGAAAGCACTCTCACACCAGGCGCTGGCCAGCATCCAGACGACGACTCGGCCCACGCGCAGTGCGAACTTCATTGCCGGGTGGCCTTGGCCTTGTCGAAGTAGGTCACGCTGGTGTTGCTGTCCACGGCCAGCGTTTTGATCGTCAGTGTCATCGAGTAGGTGGTTTCAATCGCTGACGACGCACAAGCGACGTCGTCGGGATTGCACACTTTGCTTAGCGTGACGGGACCGGCCTTGGTCGTCGACGGGGTCACCGTGTAGTTGACGGTTTGACCACGCAGGGCTTCCTTGAGCACTCGGCCATTGGCCTGCGGCAGGCTGAGGCCGAGCAAGTAGGCCGCGGTCGGCGCGACGTCCACGTTGCCGCTCGGGTAGGTGTCCTGGAAGCCGGTCTTGAAATCGGGACCGCTCGCAACCAGTGTGTTATGAACATCGATGGGACTGAACGAGCCGTGCATGCCTCGGTTATTCTGCGCGCTTTCGTACTCGGTTCCCGGCACGGCCCCGTTCGATGCGGTGACGGCCCCATCGTCCCAGTCGAAGCTGACGATGATGTCCGGGGTCGGCGGGGAATCTCGGGTCACGCCTTCCACCTTGATGTCCTTGAGGGACAGGGTACCGGGAATGGCATTGTACGTACTTCGCACGAAGATCGCGCCGTACTGTTTGCGCGACTGCAACGCGGTAACGACCGACGCCACAAGGGTCGACTGGTGGCTGGGAATGTAGAGGTAATCCGACCCGCCGTTGGCCGCGATGATCACCGCATCCGCAGGCACCGTGGCCGGCACCACGAATGAACCCGTGTTGTACTTGAAGCTGGCGCCCTTGCCACACGAAGTGCCAGTGGCGTCGTCGGTCTGCACCGGGTAGAGCGGATCGCCGTTGGCCTTGATCCCCGAAAGCACGGGATCCAGGGTACAGCCGATGCCGTCGTACACATGCGCAAAACCAGCCTGCGTGAGGAGGTCCGCGGTGCGCACGTCGCCCGAGACCGAGTAGCCATTCGGATCAACAGCGCCCACAACTCCCGCGCCGCCGTCGGGCGAGGTGATTCCGCGCAGCGGGAAGA
>PMLH01000046.1 GCA_003159055.1 Myxococcales bacterium | reverse complement strand
AGACGCGGCCGGACGCTAGCAGGAACGAAGCCGGCAAGTCAACCCGAAAGTAAGCCATCTAACTAGTCACGAACCCGCTCGAAAGGGGCAGCGCGAAAAGCGACTGAAACTGGGCGATAGTGGCCATTTTGACATCGAAGACGGTCGGCTGACTATACCCCTTGTGCGTCGGGGCCCCAGACGTACTTGTGCACCTGCAGATTGACACGAACGGCTAGACGGTCACGAACGACCCATCGGACCAGCTCCCGAGCATCGAGCCGGCCGTGGACGGGCGAAAACAATACTTCCGTGCGGCCGACAAGCCCCAGCCTCGCCACCTGCTCGATCGACCAGCGGTAGTCGGCATCGTCGGAGAGTACGAATTTGACGGCATCGCAGGGGCGCAGCCCTTCGAAAGCAGGCCATTGCATGCGGTGGCTTTCGCCCGACGAGGGTGTCTTCACGTCCAGGATGCGGCATACCTCGGTCGGCAGGCGGTCGATCAGATGTGCTCCCGAGGTCTCAAGGGCTACTTTGAAACCACCGTCGAGCAACTGCTGGGCAAGCTCGACGATTTCCAGCTGAAGCATCGGCTCGCCCCCCGTGAGCAACACGAATGGAAGTCCGAACCGCCTCACCTCTGCCACGATCTCGGCGAGGCTCATCTCACGTCCACCAACGAAGGCGTAGGTGGTATCGCAGTAGGCACAGCGCAGGTCGCAGCCGGTCGTGCGGACAAGCGTGCACGGCAGCCCGACGTACTGCGATTCACCATGAATACTTGCGTAGATCTCGGAAATCCGCATGGACCTTCTCCCAGGCACTATGATTCGCCTCACAGACCGAGTCCATGGTATTTGCATCCGCATGTCGACGGTCGGACCTGACCTGGAAGTGACACTGCAACGGACCGGGCTCGACTTTCACGTGGAGCACTACCGCGCCACGGGAGATGCGCGGCTGGCGCTGATCGCGGTGCACGGCTTTTCTGCGCATTGCGGGCTGTACCCGCACGTCGGCAAGCGGATGGCAGCGGACGGAATTGCGGTGACCCAGTTTGACTGCCGCGGCCACGGAAGGTCCGACGGCCGCCGCGGACACGTCGACGACTTCGCCGACTACCTCGACGACCTCGCGATGATCATCGCGTGGACGCGAGCGCAGAACCCAGGCGTGCCATGGGCGCTGATGGGTCACAGCCTCGGGGGAGCGATCGTCGCTCTCTTCACGCTCGACGAGCGGCGAAGGGAGAAGCCAAGCCGTCTGGTGTTGGCCGCGCCGTGGCTGAAGCTGAAGATGAACGTTCCAGCGCCGAAGCGATTGGCGGCCAACGTGGTTGCGCGGATCGCGCCGACCTTCAGCATGCCCAACGGCCTCATCCCGGAGGACCTCTCACGCAGCCCGATTGGGGTGACCATGTTCCACGAAGATCCGCTGATCCACCACACCGCCAGCGCAGGCTGGTTCATGGCCACCTTGCGAGCGCAGGCACACGTACGCACCCATGCCCAGAATCTCAAAGTGCCGACGCTGATGCTGTTGGCAGGACAAGACCGCATTGTCGCGAACGAAGCGAACGTGACCTTCGCTCAGAGGGCCGGCGACGTCGTCACCGTGCGCAGCTACGACCAGCTCTTCCACGAGCTGTTCCTCGAACCAGAAGCCAGCCTCGTCGTCGACGATATTGCGAACTGGCTCTCAGCTCCTCTTGCCCCAAGACAAACGGCCTAGCCGATTGTGATGGAAACCCTCGGCGGGTTCCTAAACCCGCGAGCTTCGCTGCCGGCGTGAGCCGGCAGGCTTCGCACGCGTCTCCGGCGGTGAGTGCCGTCGGGCAAAGCCCGCCAGCACTCACGCACACGGGGCTACTTCTTGGGCGTTAGAGCCGCGAGCTTCTCGCGCATGACATCGCCCAGCGTGGCGGTTGGGCCGCCAGCGCTAAATCCCTGCGCGTCGGCAACTTCCTCGGCGCGGGTGGCGCCACGAAAGGACAGACCGATCTTGCGCTCCGCCCCGTCGACCGAGATGATCTCGGCCTTCAGCACGTCACCAATCTTGACGAACTGCTTGGGATCCTCCACGCGCTCGTCGGAGAACTCGGAGACGTGGATGAGGCCCTCAATCCCCCTCTCGATCTCGACGAAGGCGCCGAAGTCGAGGACCTTGAGCACCTTGCACTCGACGATCTTGCCGGCCGGGTAATCGTACGGGATGCGATCCCATGGATCGGGAACCAGCTGCTTGATACCAAGCGACACCTTGGGCTTTTCACCGTCGAACTCGATGTTGAGCACGACTGCCTCGACCTCGTCACCCTTCTGGTACAGCTCGGACGGGTGCTTCACCCGCTGCGTCCAGGACAAGTCGGACACGTGCACAAGGCCGTCGATGCCCTCCTCGATTTCTACGAAGATACCGAAGTCGGCGATGTTGCGGACGATGCCCTTGACAACGGTTCCGGGCGGGTACTTTTCTTTGAGCGAGGCGAACGGGTTCGGCTCGAGCTGCTTCATGCCCAAGCTGATGCGGTTCTGCGTCGGGTCGATGTCGAGCACCACGGCCTCGACAGTGTCCCCGATAGCGAGCATCTTCGACGGGTGTTTCACCCGTCGGGTCCACGACATCTCGGAGATGTGGATGAGGCCCTCGATGCCCTGCTCGATCTCGATGAAGGCGCCGTAGTCCTTGAGCGAGACAACCTTGCCGCGCACCACGGTTCCCGGCGGGTACTTCTGCTGGGCGTGGGTCCACGGATCTTCCATCATTTGCTTGAGGCCCAGCGATACGCGCTCGGTCTCGGTGTTGAACTTCAGCACCTTCACGCGAACGTGATCGCCGACCTGGAACAGCTCCGACGGATGGGTCACGCGACCCCACGACATGTCGGTGATGTGGAGCAGGCCGTCGATGCCGCCGAGGTCAATGAACGCGCCGTACTCGGTGAGGTTCTTGACAATGCCCTCGACGATCTGGCCCTCCTTGAGCTTGTCGAGCGTCTGCTCCTTTAGCGCCGCCCTCTCCTTCTCGAGGAGCACGCGGCGAGAAAGCACGATGTTGCCGCGCTTCTTGTTGAACTTGATGACCTTGAAGCGGTGGCTCTTGCC
>PMLH01000383.1:8296-8418 GCA_003159055.1 Myxococcales bacterium | reverse complement strand
CGCCTTGCTCGGCCTGCTCGATCAAGGTTTCGAGGAACACGTCGATGTTGAGATCCTCGACCTTGCCCTTCACCTTTTCCAGCGCTTGATAGATGGGGACCGTGCCGATCGGAACCGGCGAG
>PMLH01000383.1:0-8246 GCA_003159055.1 Myxococcales bacterium | reverse complement strand
CACGAATTCCGGCGCGACGTTTTCCCGCAGGGCCACGAACCGCATCTCATGGGTGATCTGCCCGCGGCGGGCGTAGTGCATCTGGGTCACGTTACCGCCCGAAACCCGGCCGTCGATCCAGGGCTGGCGCAGCCTGGGCAGTCCGTCGTGCACATCCGCGACTGGCGGTCCGGAGGTATCGTAAAGCTCGATCGGCACCTCGCCCGCGCCGAGCCTGATTTGTCGGACGGGGACTTGGACCACGCCATCGCTCTTGAACGCACGAACCGAGGCCGGAAAGTCGAGCTCGGGGGCAGGCACCTTGTCTCTTTGCATTTCGCTGTGTCCCTTCCCTCGCCAGTTCTGCGAGTGAAGAAGACTAGCGCGGTCCTCTTTCAAGTCAAAGCCGGGCAGGGGCCTGTCAGGCGTGGAAGTCCTTGCCCTGCAGCGTGGCTTTGACATAGCCAGCGCGGATCACGAAGCTGCCCAAGCGCTCGCCGGGGTTTCGCTCGCGGGCGTAGCGATGAATGATGGGTTCGAGGCAAGCCAAGATCTCCTCTTCGCCGATGTTCTCGCGGTAGAGCTTGCTAAGCCGATCGCCGACGAAGCCGCCGCCCAGGTACAAATTGTACTTGCCCAGGTTCTTGCCGACCAGTGCGATTTCGGCGACATACGGACGGGCGCAGCCGTTCGGGCAACCGGTCATGCGAATCACTATCGGATCCTGGGCAAGACCTGCGGCGCGCACGATCTCGTCGAGCTTGTCGAGCAGGCTCGGAAGGTAGCGCTCCGATTCGGCCATGGCTAGGCCGCAGGTGGGTAGGGCCACACAGGCCATGGCATTGCGGCGCAAGCCGGTCATCTTCTCGCCATCGCCCAAGCCGTAGCGGGCGAGCAAGTCGTCGATGCGCGGCTTGTTGGATGGGCTAACGTTGGCGATCATCAGGTTTTGATTCGAGGTGATGCGGAAATCGCCATCGTGCGCGAGCGCGATCTCGCGCAAGGCGGACAGCAAAGGCCGGCCGGGCTCATCGCGAATTCGCCCGTTCATCACGAACAAGGTGTAGTGCCAGGAATCGCCGATGCCCTTGGTCCAACCCAGGCGGGCGCCGTTGCTTTCGAAGACGAACGGACGAGCAGGCCCGAACGCGTGTCCCCAGCGGCGCTCAACTTCGCCCTTGAACCAATCGAGGCCACGGTCGTCGATGGTGTACTTGAGGCGCGCATGCTTGCGATTCTTGCGATCACCGAAATCACGCTGAGTGGTCACGATTGCTTCCGCGACCGCGACGATATCCTCCGGACGACAGAAGCCGATCCCATCGCCGAGCCGTGGGTACGTCGCCCTTTCACCGTGCGACATTCCCATGCCTCCGCCCGCCGTGACGTTGAACCCGACCAACTTGTCTCTCTCGGTAATGGCGATGAGCCCGAGGTCGTTCGCGAATACGTCGACGTCGTTGCTGGGCGGAACCGCGATCGCGATCTTGAACTTGCGGGGCAGGTAGTGCTTGCCATACATCGGCTCTTCATTTTCGGGCAACTCACCGCCGGCCAGTAGCTCCTCGCCGAGCCAAATCTCGTGGTAGGCACGGGTGCGGGGCAGAAGGTGCTCGCTCAGGCGTTTGGCCCATGCGTAAACCTGGCTGTGAACCGACGACAGGAAGGGATTGGGATTGCACATCACGTTGCGATTGACGTCACCGCAGGCCGCAAGGGTATCGAGCAGCGTCTGATGAATTGCCTGCACGGCTGTCCGCAAGTCACGCTTGGGAACGGTGTGCAGCTGAAAGGTCTGTCGTGTGGTTAAGCGCAGGCTGGCGCCGCCATAGGTGCACGCCAGCCGATCCAGGTCGAGGTATTGCTTGGGCGTACACACCCCGCCCGGCATGCGAATGCGCACCATGAAGCTGTAGCGCGGCTCCAGCTTCTGGGGCTGGCGTTCAAGCCGAACGTCCCGGTCGTCTTGCTGGTAGACGCCATGGAATTTGAGGAGTTGCTGGTCCGGAGCCGCCATTCCACCGGTGATCGGATCCGCAAGCCCGCGCGCGATGGTTCCGCGTAGGTAGTCGCTGGCGTCCTTGATGAACTCGTTCTCGTTGCTGTCCGGCGCCGGTCGGCCTTCGTCACTCATCGAGCACCCTTTGCCTTTCAGTACACATCACGCTGGTAGCGCTTACCCGATTGCAGCGCCTGTACATATTCTTGCGCGGCTTCGTGATCTTTTCCGCTCTCCTTGCCGACGATTGAAATCAGTGCGGCGTCGACATCGGCAGCCATCCGTCCTGCATCGCCGCAGACGTAGATGTGGGCGCCTTCCTGCAGCCACGCGTACAGATCGCGGCTGCGTTCGAGCATGCGGTGCTGAACGTAGACCTTCTCCGCCCGGTCGCGCGAGAACGCCAGGTCCAGATGCGACAGCACGCCCGACTTGTGCCAGCGCTGCCACTCGACTTGATAGAGAAAATCGGTGTCGAAGTGTTGGTCGCCGAAGAAGAGCCAATTGCGACCACGGCAGCCCAGCGCCTCGCGCTCCTCGACGAAGGCGCGAAAAGGCGCCACGCCTGTGCCGGGACCTATCATGATGATGCGCGCATCCGGATTCTGCGGCAGCCTGAAGTTCGGGTTCGGCGACAGGTACACGCGCAAGGGCTCGTTGTCGCGCAGACGCTCGCACACGAATCCCGAGCACACGCCCTCACGCTGCCGGCCATGGCTCTGGTAGCGGGTGAGACCGACCAGCAGGTGCACTTCTTCCTCGTGGGCGCGCAAGCTGGAGGCAATGGAATACAGACGCGGCTGCAGGTGCCGCAACATGCCTACCCACGCCTGCGGCGTAAGCTCGCGCGGCGGGTAGGTGAGGAGCAGATCGATGATCTCGCGACCGTAGGTGTATTCCCGAAACTCCGCTTCACGGCCCTTGTCGAGCAGCCCGGCCAAGTCCGGCCATTTGCAGTGGCTGGCGTAGGCCTTCACAAAGGGCCGCGTGATGGTGGTGATCTCAAACACCTCGGCGAGAGCCTCGATTAGGCGAGATTCCTTGCCGTCGACCGCGACCTGCGCGTCGCCGGGCAATCGCGCCGCGGAAAGCAACTCGTCAACGTACCCTGGCGAATTGCGCGGCACCACGCCGAGGGCGTCGCCCGGCTCGTAGCTGAGACCCGAGCCGGTGAGCGAGAGCTCGAAATGCATGGTCTTCTTCGCCGAGCCACGACCGCTAAGGTTGACACGTTCGATGACCGGCGCAGAAAAGGGATGGGATTTGTCCCAACTG
Source organism: Myxococcales bacterium (assembly GCA_003159055.1). The sequence goes on along the minus strand of PMLH01000383.1, from coordinate 4,993 downwards.
GGCGCGCTCCGAACGTCGCTCGGCGGCGTCGGCTGCGGGGTGCCTGCCTTGGCTTCGCTGTGGCCAACCAGATCTTGGAAGGCCTCCAGAATCTGTGCTTGCCATGCCTCGACGGTCGGTTGGTACTCGACGTCGCAGTCCACACGCGCCAGGACGCGCTTGCCGCCAAGCTCTTCCAATCGGCGATCGAAATCCTCGCCAGCCTTGCAGAAATTGGCGTAGCTGTAGTCCCCAAGCGCGAGGACAGCGAAGCGAAGTCCTTCGAGCGCAGGTGCCCGTTTGCCGAACAGGAATCGGTGAAATTCGACGCCGGCATCCGGCGGATCGCCTTCGCCTTGGGTGCTGGATACCAGGATGAGATTTCGCTCGCTGCGCAGGTTGGCAGCCTTGTAGTCGGCGGCGCTGACCGCGACGGCGCGCAGGCCGCGCGCGGATGCAGCGGCAGCAACTTGGTTCGCCACCTTCAAGGCGTTGCCGGTCTGTGAGGCGAAAAGGACGGTGATGCCGTCGTGGCCATTGGCCAACGGTGGTGCGGCCGTGCTGGGTGCTTCCTGCGATTGTTGGCTAGCGTGAAGGTAGCCCAGGAGCCACGCAGCGTGCTCGCTCGACAGGCCCGTCACGAGCGCGTTGAATTGGTCGGTTTGCGCCGCCGGGAGCGGGCTCTTCTGGGGGTCGAGGGGGACAATACGCATCGGTTTACTAGGTTATGCATAAGATGCATGTGGAAGGCCAGAGATATAGGATTACTTTTATCCTATTACGGAACCACCTGGCCATCTTTCAAACGCAGCACGCGCGTGATGCAGGATGGAATTTCACTCTCGTGGTGGGTAACGTAGATGGTGCTGGTCGCGAGCTCGTGCGCGGCGCGATCAACCGTCCGATTGACCATCGCGGTGTGCTGCGGGTCGAGCCCCTGGCAGGGCTCGTCCAGAACGACCAGGTCCGGATCAGCGACCAAGGCTCGCGCAAGCAGGACCATGCGCTGGCTGCCATGCGACAGCTCGCGCAATGGCCGATCAGTCCACGAATCCAGGCCCAGCCAGGCAAGAATGCGGAGCGTCCGGGCGTTCTGTTCTGGGGCGCCGTCACGGTACAAGCCCACGCTGGCGAAAAAGCCGGACAGCACGACGTCGCGACACGACCAGCCTGCCGGGTAGTGCAGAAGCAACTCCGGGGCGACCCAACCGATGCGCGACTTGATGTCCCAGATGCTTTCGCCGCTTCCGCGTGGCCGTCCGAAAAGTCGGATGTCGTTCGCGTAGGCCTGAGGGTTGTCGGCCAAAAGCAGACTCAACAGGGTGGATTTGCCCGCGCCGTTGGGGCCGAGCAAGGCGCAATGCTCGCCGCGACGAAGACAAAAGCTTACGTTGTCCAGGATCACGGCCTCACCGTAGCGGATGGTGACGCTGTTCATTTCCACCAATACTTCGGCGGCCATGTCGGGAGAGCTTGGACCAATGGCCAGGGCGCGATCCGATGCACACTCTCCCGGCGAAGCGCGGTCCAGCACCTTCTTCGCTGCGACTCTCCCATCGTCCACCTCAAGAACGTGCGTGATGCACGACGGGATGTCGTCTCGTCGAGCCGTGGCGACGACCACCGTCGTGTCGCATGCCAGCTCGCTGAGCACGCCATGCAGTTGCTCCCGCCCACCCGCGTCCAGTCCGGAAAACGGGTCGTCGAGAACGAGCAAGCGTGGCCCCGATACGATGGCCCGTGCGATCAGCAGCCTTCGCATTTCGCCGTTGGAGAGCTGCTTGGCCCTTCGTTGCAGGAGGGACTTGAGGCCGAGCAAATCAATGGCGCGCGCGCGGCGTTGCTCGAACGCTGGGTCCTCCGCCGCAGCGGGCAGGACCTCAAAAGGGTTGATAGCGAAAATGCTGTGATGACTGAGCAGTGACAGGGCGGTCGGGCCGCCCTCTGCTTCGCTGCTGTTCCATCGCGCCTGGTGGTAGCCGGCGTACTTTGCGGCCAGGGCTTGCTGTTGGGCCAGCGAGAGCAACACCACCTGACCGCGACGGGCATACGTCGAGCCGAGGTCGTGTGCGGCCACGGCCTCGTTTCCTAGCCGGTAGGTGATCGAGCCCTGCGCCACGGGGATCTGTCCTGCCAGCGCGCTCGCCAGAAGCGACTTGCCCGACCCGTTCGGACCAAGGATCGCCCAGTGCTCGCCGTCGCAGATCTGCCAATCGGTGCCGGGGAAATACAGGCGCTCGGCCGAACGAAGCGCAATTCCCTGCAGCGAAACCAGCGGCGGTGCGTTCGCAGGCAACGTCTACTTCGCGGCCCCTTGGAAGGCCTCGAGGTTGCGTCGGAAGTAGCTTGCGTGAAACTGCGCATGGTCGGTGTACAGCTTCAAGACGTCGGCAAGCGTCATCCGGCCGCGCTGGGAATGGCGAACATAGTAGCCCTCCCAATCCGAATCGACCAGAGCCCTGGCCATGGCACCCAAGACGCGACGGAGGGCGCGCGCGGTCTCCAGGCAGGTGAGCGCGTCGGCGCTTTCGTACTTGGCGCGCTCTTGCCATGCCTCTTCGTTCCAAACGAACACTTCGACGCCCGGCTGGGTGACGGCAAGCCGAACCCGGCCGTAGGCGAAGGTGTCTGCGTCCAAGAAATGGACTGCATGGTCGCGAATGCTCCAGGCACCGGCCAGATTCGGCCGGAAATCAACGGCCCCGGCGGGCGCACTCTTCACGAAATCGATAAGCGTTTCGATGGACGACTCGAATTGTTGGACGAGGGAGAGCTTCTCTGATCGTTCCATGGTGTCTCCTCCTGTGCGAAGCATACCCCGCCCCCGGCAGATGTCCCGCCAGCGGGTGCAGCTCAAGATCGCAGGCAAGACTTACGATGTCATGAACGGGGAGAAACGATGTGTCCTGCTGAATCGGTCTCGCCGCCAGCGCATGGAAATCCGCGAACTGCGGCGGGGGAGGCATCCGCGCCGTTCGCGACGGTTCTGCGGGTCAGCGAGGGGCTGCGCCGGGTGTTCGGCTCCCCGGGCTACAAGCCGCCCATGCTTCCCAGCGCGGCCTTGGAGATTCACGAGCTGTCCTGCAACCCCGACGTTGATACCAGCAAGTTGATCGCGCTCTTGGAACGCGATCCGATGCTGGCGGGTCAGGTTCTCAAGGTGGCCAATTCGCCGATTTTCCGAGGACGCGACGCCGAGACATCCCTGCGAAGCGCGGTCTTGCGGTTGGGGCTCAAGAACCTCGGCGAGATCGTGTTCGAGCTGGCCTTGCACATGCGTGTCTTTCGTTCGGCGGAGTACTCGGAGCTGATGGAGCAGCTGCGTCGTCATTGCACCGCGTGTGCGAACGTGTGCCGCCTGCTTGCGACAAGGGCAGGGCAGGATCCCGAAAACGCGTTCTTGTGCGGCCTGCTTCACGACATCGGCGCCGCCGCGATTCTTATCGTGTTGGGCGAACGACGGAAGAACGAGCCGGCCCTGGAGGGTGCGGTTCTCGACGAGGTGGTGCGGCAGACGCATGAGGACGTGTCCGGCATGTTGGTCCGGCTTTGGAAGTTGCCGGGCGATGTGGCGGAGGTTGTGTCTCATCACCACGGTCGGGCGGCGGTGGAAGCGGCACCGCTACTTTCATCGATCGTCGTGGTGGCCGATGCGCTGTCGACGAAGCTCGGATTCTCCGTCGACTTCGGAGATGGCGTCTGCGATGGAACCGATCAGGAAGCGATCACGTTCGCCTTCGAAAAGCTGAAACTGGACGCCACGGCGATGGCGACCGTCGAATGCGATGCGCGTGTGGCGCTTGCGCGGGTCGACGAGGCGCTCAAGCACAAGCGCGTTGATCTGGAAGAGAAGGACCAGCGCTCGGATCGAGCCCCGGCCGAGAAGAAAGCTCAGCCGGTCACACCGCCAAAGCCCAAGGTGCAGGTGGTATCCTCAGCTCGGAAATCGCCAGTGGGTCTGCTTGCGCGTCTCTGGCGTGGACTCTTGGGTCGCCGCGCACGCTAGCAAACGCAGTGTCGCCGGCAGGGTTCCCATCACAACGCCTTAGCGTCCTCCAGCACCTGGCGGGCGTGCACGCCTGGATCGACGTCGAGATAGGTTCTCGCGACTTTGCCGTCGCGGCCGATGAGGAAGCTGATGCGCGAATAGAACTTCCAGACTCGCAGAGGAACGCCAAAGGCCTTTCCCCAGCGCCCCTCGGTGTCCGAAATCAACGGAAAGCCGAAGCCGTGCTCGCGCGCGAAGGCGGCCTGGTCGGCCACCGTGTCGTGCGAGACCCCGACCAGGCGAACCCCGGCATTCTGGTAGCTTTGCCAGATGTCGCGAAATGCGCACGCTTCCTTGGTGCAGCCCGGGGTGCCTGCTTTCGGGTAGAAGAACACCAACAGGGGGTGGCCGCGCAGATCCCTGATGCTCAACGTGGCTCCGTTCTGGTCGGCCCCTTCCAGCTCTGGCGCTGGCATGCCGACCGCCAGCGGTGCCGAGGGCGCCTGTGCGGCGTTCGACGATGCACACGCCGTCACCAGCGCCAACAGCATCGAGCCGTGCCAAAATCGCAACATGGGCTGATCCTAGCCACAAAATGGGACCAATCCAGCCTCTTTTAGAGCTACCGTTGAGTCGGTTGGATATGGATTATTATCCATCCAGAAAAGGTAACTAAGAATACGTTCTAAACATAATAAATTCCTGATCGAGGGGGCTTGGAGGCGTCCTTGATTCGGTCGAAAGGCGTTCGGAGTCCGCCGCATTGGTTTAAGATTAGCGGATCTAAGGATCGTCAGCATGGCGGTGGTCACCGGACAAAGCTTTGGCAATTTTCAGGTCGTGCGCCTGCTGGGCGAGGGCGGCTTTGGCGAGGTGTACGAGGCGGAAAATCCCTTCCTCCAGCGGCGTGCGGCGGTGAAGGTTCTGCACGCCGGAATGGTCCAGGATCCCGAGCTGGTTCGGCGCTTTCTCAACGAAGCACGCGCGGCAAGCGCCATCCGTCACCCCAACATCATCGACGTCTTC
>PMLH01000042.1 GCA_003159055.1 Myxococcales bacterium | reverse complement strand
GCAAATGGTGCAGTGGTCGGCCACGTCTTCCAGGTACGCGAGCGATTCAAAGTCCGTGGTGCGAAAACGCTGTGCCTCGTACAGCAGAGCCTCGACCAGCGAGCCGATGGCCAGGTTCTTGTTGCGCGGATGATAGAACATGCTGGCGCCGGGGTAGTAGACGCAGCAATTGGGTTTACACTTGCCACAGCGGACACACTTGCTGATCCGGTCGGCTAAACGGTGAAGCTGATCGTATTGGAGGATCTTCGCTTCCAATTCCAGCAAGTTGAAGCTGGGTGTGAACACGTAGTCGAGAATCGCGCGGTCGACCAGCTTGCCCGGATTCATCGTGCGCGCCGGATCGACCCGTGCACGGTGGGCTTCGAGCGCCGCCACCGCGCTCTCGGCCAGGTGCCCCAGCTTGGTGATGCCGATGCCGTGCTCGCCGCTCACCACGCCGCCCAGAGCCACCGCATGTTCCATGATGGTGTCCGCGGCGCGCGTGGCCCGCTTCATCATTTCGCGGTCGTTCGAGAAGACGGGGATGTTGACGTGGACGTTGCCGTCGCCCGCGTGCATGTGGGTCGCGATGACGATGAGCCGGTTGCGCTCGTCGCTGATCTTGCGTTCGATCTCCGCCTGCACCGAGGCGTACCCGGCGAACAGAGCGGCGAGATCGCGTTGTAGTCGCCGGATGTGGCGCATCTGCCGCAAGTCTTCCGCGCTGGCGATGTGCAGGTCGGCCTCGGCCCGTTCGCAGCGCGCAAGGGCGGCGGGAAGCTTCTGCGCAAGCCATTCGCCGTCGCTGGGTGAAGCATTGGCGGCGGCCTCGCGTACACCGGCCACGCACGCAAGCTGATTGCCGCGCTCCTCGGCCAGGTTGAATTCGTCGAGATAGCGGGCAAATTCTGCCAGCGCGGTGAGTGGCAAAACGATATCTTCGTTCAGCTTGAATGCATTGGTGCGTTTGGCGATGGCGCCGAGCTTCTTGCGATCGCCCCAGAACCTTCCCGCCTCCGCAGCATCGCGCGCGAAGAAANNGGGCGTGCGTCCTTGGCGGCCTTGGTGCGATAGTCGATGGCGCGAACGTACTCCTCGTCGAAGTGCTCGAGCGCCTGCAGCGCCTCCTCCCCGTGGTTGGGGAATTTCTGCGCGATGTCGAGGATTACGCGCGCCGCCTCGTCCATACTGTCGCCAAAGAATTCGAGACACGCGGTCAACGTCTCGGGATAGGCGCGGTGGAGAATGAACTCCGCAGACGTGATGACCCCGTCGGTGCCTTCTTTCTGCAACCCGGGCACGCCGCCCAAGGCTTTGTTGGTGATGTCCTTCCACAGGTTGGGTTTGCGAATTTGGTCGCCGCGCAAAACGATGGTTCGATCAAGGGCGCCGTCGCTCGACGTGACCGCAAACCGAACCTCGTCCGCCGGCTGGATCTTGCGCAAGGGATGGCTCACCCGCTCGACGCGGCAGGTGGCGCCCGTCGACAGTGCAAGATTGAACGCCAGCACGTTGTCAATCGCCGTGCCCCACAGCACCGCGGACTTGCCGCCTGCGTTTTCCGCAAGGTTGCCGCCCACCGTGCACGCCCATGCGCTCGTCGGATCGGTCGCGAAGACCAACCCGCGCCGTTCCGCCTCGGCCATCGCGGTCTCGGTGACCACGCCGGCTTCGACCTCCATGACCGCCGCCGACCTGCGTGTTCCATCGACCACGAACTCCCGCTCGCTCACAGAACGAACGCGGTCCAGGCGTTCGGTGTTGACCATCACACAATCGCCGGCCAGAGGGACCGCCCCCCCCGTAAGGCCAGTGCCCGCGCCACGCGGGATGGCGTGCAGCCCAGCCCGTGCGATGGCCGCAAGCAAAGGCGCAACCTCGGTCTCACGCTCGGGGCGCGCAACCGCAAGAGGCAAACACAGACGCCAGTCCGTCGCGTCCGTCGAGTGGCTGACCAAGGTGAAAGGATCAAACCTCACGTTGACCTCGCCGATGACCGCACCAAGCGCGCGCCGCACCCGCTGCCGCTGCCGCCGTGCTACCGAGAGCTCGCGCAGCAGCTCGCCAAGGTAGCGTCTGCAAGTCCCGATGAGCTTTTGCACCAGCGCCTCGTCGCGGGCATTGCGCTCGACGATGTCGAGGTCGCGACGGACCAGTGTCACAAGCTCGCGCCGACGGCGTCCCGAATCGACCAGCTGCTGCCAAAGGAACGGATTGCGACGGAGCATGAACATGTCGCCCATGAACCGCAGCAAGAGCCGCGCCGACCGCCCCGTCACCCGCCGTTCACGCAGCTGTTCGAGCACGCCCCAGGTTTCCGCCCCGAACAGAAACGTCACGATCTGCTGGTCGCTGGCGGAGGTGTAGTTGAAGGGTATTTCGCGATGTTCTTGCGTCGGCATAGGCGTGCTGGCCCGCCATTCTGACGTGTTCGGCGCCGACGCGCGAGCAACTGAACGAGAATTCTAGGCTGCTTACGGACGCAGTCTCGCCAAAGCAGACCCGCTTCAAACTCTAGCGCCGACGTGGACCTTCCGCGGGACGTTCCTCAGGGTGCCAATGCCCAGGCTGTTGTACCCACCTGCCGTCGCCGCGATGATCCCAGTGATGCGCTTCCCAGCTGTGCCCTTCTGGGTGCGCTGACCAACGTCCCCCCACCCAAACGTGCCGTTGGCCGTTCCAATGCCAGTACCCCCCTAACCAAACCGCACCCGCAAATGGCAGGACCGGACGGACTTCCACGATCGGTGGCGGCGGCTCGACTTCTGTCACCACCTGATTCATCGGGGGAGGCGGCGGCTGATAAACTTGTCGCGGCTCCGCCTGTTCAGCCGGCCGCCAGTGACCATCGTAGAACATGAAGGCGCCATTCACATCTTCCCAGCGCGCCGGCTCCCAGATGTATCCGGCTCCCGGAGGCAGTGCCCAGTGGCCGCCCATCCAGACGTGGGCACCGCCGCGCCAGCCCCAATAACCACCTATCCAATGATGCCGAGGCGAAGGTGCCGGTGGCGCCACCTCGTGGCGCAGCGCCGGCGGAGCGATAGTGACTCGAACGCCTGGCATGACGCGAAACTGTGCCTGAGCTTCGAATGGGCTGGACAACAAGACCAGCAATAGCGCGAGAACGAGTTTCCACATGGGCGCTCATTATACACGAGACGCAAGAGCTCCACCTCGGTTCAGTCGCACACCTCGGGACGCCTACGGCGTGACAGGGCCAAAATCGCTCCGCTTTCAACGCGTTCGGCGCTCTAGTGCCTCGACCGCGACGTTCCGCAACCATCTGGCTTGGTCTTTCGCGCGCTGGCGTCGTTGCTCGTCGGTTGAATACGTCGAGTATTCGCCCTCCTCGCGCCT
>PMLH01000002.1 GCA_003159055.1 Myxococcales bacterium | reverse complement strand
GCCGGGGTTGATGCCGGTGCCCAGGATGGAGACCTTGTTCTCTTTGGCGAGGCGATCGAACATGTCGGCGCGCTCGGGGTCGCTGGCCCACGGGTACGAGAGCTTCTCGGCGATACAGATGACGTCGGCGCCCGACTTGACGGCGGGCACGATCTGGGGCTCGACCTCATTCAGGTTGGACTGCGTGTTGATGCAGACGACGTCGGGTCTGGTGGCGAGCACCTTCTCGAAGTCGGTGGTCATCTTGACGTCACACGGCCGGCCGAGCAGCTCGCCGACCGTCTTGCCCTCTTTGGCCGGGTTGGTGACGATGCAGCCGGCCAGCTCGATGTCCTTGGGCCGGTCGAGGATGAACTTGAGGAGCCCCTGGCCCATTTCGCCGGTGCCCCATTCGACTACCTTGATCATGTCGGTGCCTCCACGTCTGAGATGCCGTCGTAACGTGAACGACGGAACGGATGCGGTACGCGAGCGTGACGCCGGTCGGACCAAGGCTCATGGCACGCCTCGGCGTGCTGCCGGTGTGGTCCGACGAATGGCTGTTCGCGTTGGTCTAAGCTGAAGGAAGTTGGCGCGGCGCGGCCGCTGCCGAGAAGATCAGGCGGGGGGAGGCTGGTCGACCTGGACGAGCTGCAATTCGGTGAAATCCGGCTTCGTCGCCCGCCTCCGTGGTCGTCCGTGGGGTGGTGAGTCGCGCGGAGCCGATGGTATGGGGCGGCGGGGCGCAGGTCAACTGTGGGGCGGGATAGGGGATAGGGACGGCCGAAACGTCCCCTTGCCGTAACAAGGGCCGCTCGCCGGGCTTCGCCCGGCTCGCCAACCCCCAACCCCCACCCTGCACCGTGGCAGCAGGCAACGGCGGGAACCCGTCGCCCTTGTGGCCCCTGAACCGGGCAGTCGGATCGTCGCAGGCGTGCTCAGGGGGGCGTAGACCATGGTCAGGCAGCCGGAGCGTCGCCAAGGCCAACCGTGCCGTCGCTCATCGTCGAACCACTGAAAGAGCGAGTCGTCCTCGTCAGAGTTGGCCTAGTTCTCCGAGCCGAGGAGCCTGAAATCTGCCATCACTTGGTCGAACAGCGGCTGCTCTGCCTTCGACGACACGGTCGGCGCCCCCAGGAGAACTGCGAACCACCGCTTGTCCCCTAGGAATGCATACTCCGTGACCCGATCTGTGGCCGCAGTCCCTCTAGGCAGAAGGTACGTGAGAGCAACGGCACGTGTTCCGGCAAGGCGCGCCCAGTGTGGCGCCTTCACTACTTTCGCGCCCGGCGTGGTCGCCATGACACTGTTGGTGAACCCTCTCATGACGAAGCTGAACCCGTTCTTGGCCCACCACGCCTGGCTGAACGTGGGGTGCTCGATGACGCGTATCTCGATGTAGCCAGCCCAGCGCTTGTGGCCATTGGTGGTTATGATCTTCGAGTCGACAAGGGCGGCCTCCCACATCTGCTTCTGTTGGTCGGCCATCCCCTCGCGGTACAAGTGAAAGCGTCCTTCGAGGGGGATCGAGAAGCCCTCGGCGGTGTTGCTGTAGGTGTGGCCGAGGCCGCCGGCATCGGTCGGTGTTTCCCTCGTTGACCCGGCACCCGAGCCGCACGCCACAAGCAGCGTCGCCGCGACCGCCAAGCAAGCTAGCCAAGCATACAGAAGGCGGCGCGAGGCGGAATCGAGACAATGGGGTCCAGACACGTACGCTCCCTTGGGTACGAAGTTGTCTGTCAGGTTATGTCACTCTTCCCGCGACCCGCAACAAGAGGACGAACACTAGGTGAGTCATAAAGGGCCGGGAACTTCACCCTCGCCCTTGCCCATCGCCACGCGGGGTGGGGCGGAGACGCGCCGGCGTGGGACGTCGGCCCCATGGGGCGCGGCCGGGTGGCTACGCTGGCGGGACGCGGATATCAGACAGTTGCCCGGCTGCGTTAGGTCCCAGCGAAGACCAGTCGTCGGTTTCCCTTCGCTGAACCTCCCGGCAGCGTGAATCTCAGAGGAACGACCCCCAGTCCCCCCGCGTTGCCTCTTCCGGTCTCTGTCCGGCCCGCCGAATCGATTCGCTGTGCTGGTACTTGAGCTGAGTGAGAAGCAGACTGGCGACTCCGACGACGCCGAGAGCATAAGTCTTTGCATCTTGTCGCTCGCCGATTCGATGCACATTTGGATTCCGTAGTGCAGAGCTGAAGCCAATGCCGAGCTGAAGCCACCCCTGCTTCTCGCCGGGCGTTTCGCCAAGCGGGTATTTGCCGGTGTCCGGGTGAAGAACCTGAACCCACAGATCCTTCCCGATGACGTCCAGAGACAACTCAGCCCATTGTCTGACGGTGCCCTCAACGAAGACTACCGTCTGTGTCGGGAGTTTCGACCAGTCCTCATCCCGTAGAAGGTTGCGCAGATGCTCTGCAAGGTCCGCATCTATGGAACCCGGCGCACAAACGAGAGACGCGCCAACCTTGGCGGAGGGTGCCGCCTCCGCCAGATGCAAAACACCGTTCAGCAGTCCGGCGGCCCTTGCCCGGCCATCTTCGAAGGACTCGCGGCAGTGCCGGTTGCGCTCGGCTTCCGACATGGAATACCCGACAGCGGGTGTGAATCGAATGTGATCGAACTCGCGTACGTGGTGATCGTGCTCACCAACTATCTGACACAGATCGATCCGGGTCTTTCTTTTCCACGTCTGAAACTCCTCAGTCGAGACATCGGGCCGAAGGTTACGCAGCTCGCCTAAACGGTCAGTTATGTCTCGCGTGAGCGGTTCCATTCTGGCCCTCATGATATCGCGCCCGACACACAGTCAAGACAGCCGATGGGCGGGCCTCAGGGTTTGCGTCAGCGGCGGTCAGAATGCTGGCCACGGTCTAGCTGGCGGGCTGCGGCGTGGTCGCGAGCCCCGAGCGCGATAGCCGATTGGCCTTCACCCTGCACCGCGCCCCGCAGTATGTCGCCTTTGCGCTTTGCACAGGCTCACCGCACGTCGGGCACATTCGCTGACGAGGGTCGCGAGCGTCGATGTAGCGACGAAGCAGCGCGAGGCTGTCTTTCGGTGCCTCGACTTCGCGACACGCCAAGGCTTCGCGAGCATGATCGATGGCAATTGAGCTAAGCCGGTCGCGCATCTTCGCGCGTGGCCTTCGTCCGGCGATGATGCGTTTCAGCGAGTCCGGGTGCAGTTCGCAAAGCGCCGCAAGTTGGTCGCGTTGAATGTCCCTTAAGACCGGCACCACGAACCTAGGAAACGGATCGTTTCTCGGGTCCGGGTATTCGTTCATCACTTCGTCTTCGTCTTCGATGAGCCCGTGCTGTACCTCTTCGAGGCGGTTGGATTCCTTGCCCACATAGACAATCTGGAGAGCTTCGACCGGCCTCCGTTGCAAGAGACCGACGGTCGCCTGTGAGCACGGCTGCCCGTCAGGCGCGAGGCTTTTGTGCTCGCGATGGCGGCGGTACTCGTCGACCACGTCGCCGTAAGTCTTCACGCGGGCGACACCCTGCGCGACGGCATCGCCGACCGTCACCCGATATCCTTTGCCGCTGTAGCGGTCCGTGAAGCGCAGCTTGAGCCACTGCGACGGGTCGGCATGGTAGGGGGCGACCAAGTGAAACGGCTTGGCAGGATCGATACCCGGCGGATGGCCGAGCAGAGCGACCTGTGCCGACAGCAAGAAGTTCTGCGGCTTGATTTGTGCCGCGTAGGGCTTGCCTTCGTTCAGGGCCGAAAACAGCGCCAGCGTGCGGGGGTCGTTAATGCCCACGCGACCGAGCGCCGGGCGGCCAAACCAAGCGGGCTCTTCCGGTGCTTCTCCGAGTACGTCGGCCGCGATGATGTAGCGCCATATCTCTTCGATCCAATCGTGTTCGCGCGAGTCGGGATCGGTCGGGTTGAGCAGGTGCCCCAAGCCGTGCCGTGAGTACTTACGGATAACAGGGCGGCCGTCGTCGTCAAGGTGGTAAAGCACGTAGCGTTTGGCGCTGATTGCATAGCAGAACAGCTCGCGTTGTTTGCCTGAATCTTCGTCGAAGTTTTCCTCTTCGGCCTTCAAGACCGACCCGGGCACGGCCTCGGGGTTGTAGGGGTTGAGCGCGGCGAAACGCTGGCGAACCTCTTCGACTTCAGGCCAGCTCAGAGCCTTGACGGCGTCGCGGCGGTCGGGCAGCCGATGCTGCCCGCCCGGGCAGTCGAGCAAGCCGCCGTGCTTGCTGGCGACAATCGCCAGCGAGTCGGTATCGCAGAACACATACGAGCCGCCGTTCTCGCGCACGCTGCACTCAAGCAGCGCCAGCATGAGCCGCGCGGCCGAGGTAATCAGGGCGGCCAGTGGCGGGAAGCAGTACGGGCCGGGTTCTTCGGGTGCGGCGACCTTCGTGACAAACGGCTGTCCGTCACTGTTCCACACCGTGACCGGCACTTTACGATTGCCGGGCTGTTCCTTGCGGTTCATCTCGGCAAAGATGCCGTAGCTGCCCCCGTTGGCCGTCACCTTCAACGCCTTGTCGAGGCGGTCGCGCTCGGTCTCACTGAGAGCACTATTACGCTGCGTGCGCTTGCGTTCTTCGATGACCAGGCAAAAGAAATCCTGTGTACACGGGTCGATCGGCACGGCTCCGCGCAGCTTCGTCTCCTGCATTCCCTCTTGTGAGCCGGTGGCTTCGAGGCGGAAGGCTCCGAGAACCTCCGGCACCTTGCCGGATAGAAGCTTGGCCGCGACCACGTCGGGCAGGGCAAACCACACTCCGTCGTCGCTTGTCAGGGGGTTCGAGCCAATCTGCCAGCTTGGACCGTGGGCGTCGTATTTCACGCGCACGGGGAACGTCTCGCCGCGTGGGCGCACCTTGACGAAAGCGGGAAGTCGCGACCAGGTCGCGGGCAGGAAACAATCGTCAAGGGTGACGGCTTCGAGGAAATCGCTTACAGAGGTGGCCGGGTTCGCCTGGACAGCTGAACCGAGTTCT
>PMLH01000553.1 GCA_003159055.1 Myxococcales bacterium | reverse complement strand
AAGATTTCTGCGGTCGCATAGGCGATGGCTGCGGTGGCGTCCTCGATTGTTCCCGCGAATGCTCCACCGCCGACTTCGTCTGCAAGGACCATGTGTGCGTTGATACGCGTCCCCCTGGTCCGTCACCCGATCCACCACCCCCGCCAACGCTGCCTCCGCCGCCGGTTCCACCACCACCACCGCCTCCGCCTCCCTGCCCGCCGCCCCCGATGCCGTAGTTGCGTGCGTCGCTACGTATGAAGCGAGGGACAGGTCAGAGCGGTTTCAGATAGATGAGGTAGGTTGCAATGTCCGTCACACCGAGGGAACCGCTGGCCACGAGGGGACCCAAGCCAAAGTTGACGTTGCCAGAGTATTCGCCGCCAACCCAAAGACCGCCGAGACCGTCCATAGCAACGTGCAGCGCCCCGTTCCCGTTGGTCACTGTTTGCAGCGCCACAGTGAAGGTCGAGTCCGGCTGGACGACCGCGACGAAGGTTGAGGATCCGGCCGTGCGAGCGGGGCCCGTGCCCGGGCCCTCGAAGCGCCCGACCGCGAACGTCCGTCCGGCCGAATCGGTAGTTGTGTCGAACACAACACCGTCGCCGCCCAGCACGCGGACCCAATTGGCCGCGCCGGTGGTCGCATTCAGCTCGGCAACAAAGGGGGTGGGCGAACCCGACGTGCTCCCGTTGACCGATGTGCCGCCGATCTCTCCGGGCCCGGTCAGATAGCCTCCGACGCGCAAGGCGCCGGCACGGGTGACATCAATCGCGTAGCCCAGATCTTCCACCGTCCCGCCGAAAGCCCGCGCCATGGTAGGCTTGCCGTCGGCGGCCCCCAGAATTGCCACGAAGCCGTTCACCATGGGGGAGCCCCCGGAGCCGGTCTTGCTGGCCAATTTCGCCACCCCGAAATCGATTGTGCCCGTGAACTCGCCGGCAATGGCCATGTCTCCTGCGGGGGTCAGCGCAATGTCGAAGGCGGCGCCTCTCCCGGTGCTGGCAACCGTGCAATCGAGCAGCGTCGCTCCGCTGCTTGAAAGCTTGCGAACGACGACCGATCCTGTTGCGTAGTCGGCGCTGACAAGCTCGCCCGCCACATAGACGTTGCCCTGGGCATCGGTGGTGATCCCCCTCAGCCACACGATCTGCGATGACGCCACCGTCGTGCTCAGGAGGTGAGAGCCGTCGGCCGCCAGGTGAACGAGGTAGTAGGCGTTGTCGGTCTTGGTCAGGGTCGGGCCTCCGAAACTGACCGACTTGGAGAGCAGGCCGACAAGCCAGATCGAATCGTCGGGCGCCACGGTCATCGCCAGCGGCGTGGTGGCTTGGCTGAAGGTGAGCTCGTGCTTCATGGCGCCCGCGCTGGAGTACCACCGGATGGTTGGTCCCGGATCGGGAGATTGGGCAGGGCCGGCACCTGTGGGCCCCACCATCACGCCCTCGTTCTGGCTGGTCGTCCCGACCAGCTGGCCGCGCAGGACAGAGGCGTATCCAGGAAAGCCGACATTGAACGTCACCTGGTATGACGGCGTGGTACCGCCGGTTCCCCCAATCCCACCCTTGCCGCCCTNNACCGCCCGAGCCGCCGCTCCCGCCCCTACCGCCCGTTCCTAGCACGCCGCCGGTTCCAGGATTTCCACCAGAACCAATCGAGCCGCCGCTGCCCACCCTACCGCCCGTCACCAGCACGCCACCCGTTCCAGGCACGCCGCCCGTTCCAGGACTTCCGCCAGAAAACACCGAGCCGCCGCTGCCTCCCCTACCGCCCGTTGCAAGCACGCCGCCGAAACCGCCGCCAGATCCAAGCCCGCCGCCCGGTCCAGGGCTTCCACCAGAACCCAGCGAACCGCCGCTGTCTACCCCGCCGCCTGTTCCAAGTGCGCCGCCGGAACCGGTGGCTGCTCCAGGCGCGTCGCTGGCGCTGCCGTCCGAAGCAAGCGCGACCTCCGTTCCAGTGACGCTGCCCACGTCCGAAGCGTTGCCGCCATCGAAGCCAGTGCCCGGAGGCGCGGCTTTCACACACCTATCTGAATAACAGGTCAGTCCAGCGTTGCAGGTTAGGTTCCGGTAGCACACGCAGGTCTCGGTGCCGGCGGCACACTGCTGATTCGTCGAGCTCCTGCTGCAAGAGACGACCAGGGCGACAGTCAGAAGCAGGGAGATCCGATGCAACATGGCCGCATTGTGGCACCGTGGCGTCTCATCGCCAAGAGCCATGTCGATGCCCGCCCTGAGGCAGTGCCGCCCTCATTCCCTAGTTTTCCCTCCCCTACCTCACCGGCCCGAGCAAACGTCCGCGCGCATGGGTCTCGCTGACCGGCTTGTGCAGAACGATCTTGCGGCCTGCCTCGCGACCGTGGTGGTAGGCCTCGGTCAGACGCACGCCAATGCCCGAGCCGCCAGTGCGACGCGGGTAGCGCTCGTGCAAGAATTCTTCCAAACCGGCATCGCCAACCCACACCAGCCCCTCTCGCCGGTTCTCGGCCACGCCAGTCTTCAACTTCTCGTGAAATCCGGTCATCACGCCAACCAGAAAACGACGGCGTTCCTTGTCGCTGTCGATGCGGCGGCTGCGCCTATGCTCGCGCCACAGTCGTTCGCCGGTCTCGAGCAAGAATCCGTGGACATAGGAAGCGACTTCGAGGTTCGACGGCGTCCCGCATAGCTCGAGCACGCGCCCGGTGCGCCCCTCGCGCGCCAGGTACGACGGAACCCAGATGGCCTGTACGAAAAAGTGGCTGGAGAGAATGCCCGCCAGCACGTGCTCGGCGGCATCCACGCGCCGGCGCGGAACGCCCAGGTGTACGAAGGCATAGCCTTCCTTGGCCGCGGCGACCTTCGCATCGATGTTGTGCTTGAGCATCAGCCTCTGCGCGGTCTTCATGGCAGCCTCGGCTTCATGCACGTTCGGGCTCTCGGCCAGGGCGAGCAAACGCGCGATCCGGCGCAGCACCGGACTGCCACCGTCGTCGCCCGTGGCCTGGGCTGGCATGCCCGTCGCGCGCGCGTCGATGCCGAAGCGCTGGCACACGCTTTCAAACGCCGGTCCGTGCGCGGGCTGGTCGTGGATGTTCAAGACCTCGTCGACGAACTGATGCGCGACCTCGTGCTTGAGCACCTCGCGCACCACGCTCCACGGCTTTTCGAATACCAGCGTGCGATCGATCGACAGCGTACGCGTCGACGAATCCCATTGCCCCAGGCGACTGCCCACGTCGGACAGCGCAAACACCGGCGAGCGCAGGCGATGGCGAAAATGGTTGGCGTTGAACTCTCGCCAGGTGTCGGAAATCTCGCGCAACAGCGACGCGAACAGATCGACGTGCAGAGAACGGGGCATTTCGGGCGCGCATTCTGACACGCAAACCGCGAAAATCATGACGACGTTGCCAGCCTGATTCAAAAACCGAAATCAAGCCTGGATCGCGAAATGGTTTTGAGTAGCTTGCCTGCCATGGCTCAGGTCACCTTCGAATCCTGGCTCGCGGCAGCACATCCCGAAATTCCCGTTCCCGGCATGGCTGCGGTGTTGCGGCTAGCGGGAGAAGGCGCCACGGTTCCGTTCATTGCGCGCTACCGCAAGGAACAGACCGGCGCGCTCGACGAAGTGGCGATCCGCGCTATCATCGACGGCAAAGAAAACTGGGACAGCATCTGCAAGCGACAGACCTTCATCCTGGGTGAGATCGAGCGCCAGGGCAAGCTGACCGACGAGCTGCGCGCGCGCATTTCGGGCACCTACGACCTGCCCCTGCTGGAGGACCTGTACCTGCCGTACAAGCAGAAACGCAAGACCAAGGCGGTCATCGCGCGCGAGGCGGGCCTGGAGCCCTTGGCGAATTGGCTGTGGGACTGCGGGCATGGCCTGGTGACCCCGGCGCCAGGCGAAACGCCAGATGGCCGTGCCAGCGCCTTCATCAGCGAGGAGAAGAAAGTCCCCGACGCAGATGCGGCGTTGGCCGGCGCGGTCGAAATCATCATTGAACGGCTATCGGAAAACGCCGACCTGCGCACCGCCACGCGATCGCGCTACATGGACGATGGCTTCACCAAGACGACCAAGGGCGAAAAAGCCAAGTCGCCGAGCAAGTTCGAGAACTACTTCGCCTACGAAGAGCGCGTCCAGGTCTTGATGAAGCCCGAGAACTCGCACCGCTACCTGGCCATGCGCCGAGGCTGGATGGAAGAAGAGCTGACCTTGCACCTCGGCGGCCCGACGCCGCGCGAACCGGCGGAGGCCGAAGGCAAACGTGCAGCGGTGCCGGTGGATCCGTTGGCCGAGGAACTGCTGGCGATGTTCGAGGCTGCCGCGTGCAGCAAGCCGGATTTCGCCGGGGCGCCGCTTCTGAAGAAGGCCGCACGCTTCGCCCTGCGCGCGCATGTCGTGCCGGCCATCGAGAACGAAGTTCACAAGGCCCTGCGCGAAGTAGCCGACGAGGCGGCCATTCGCGTGTTCGCTGAAAACGTGCGCAAGCTTCTGCTCTCTGCACCGTTCGGCCCCAAAGCGGTGCTGGGTGTGGATCCCGGCCTGCGGACCGGCTGCAAGATCGCAGTGGTCGACGATTCGGGCAAGTACGTGGGCAGCACCGTGATGCACCTCGAATCCGCGGGTGGCAAAGCGGGCAGCGGAAACATGCTCGCCGAGCTGGTGAGGAAGGGCGGCATCCGCGCGGTCGCGGTCGGCAACGGCACCGCCGGGCGCGAGGCGGAAACCGTGGTTCGCGACGTTCTCACCGCGGCTGGGCTGAACGTGCCGGTGGTCATGGTCAGCGAAGCCGGCGCGAGCGTGTACAGCGCCAGCGACGTGGCCCGCGACGAGTTCCCCGACCTCGACCTCACGGTCCGCGGCGCCATTTCCATCGCGCGGCGACTGCAAGATCCCCTGGCCGAGCTGGTCAAGGTCGACCCGAAGAGCATCGGCGTGGGTCAGTACCAGCACGACGTCTCGCCGACGGCGCTGCAGAAAAGTCTGGATGCCGTGGTCGATTCCTGCGTGAACCAGGTCGGCGTGAACCTGAACACCGCCTCGCACCTCTTGCTCGCCCACGTGTCCGGCATCGGCCCAGGCCTGGCCAAGGCGATCGTCGAGTATCGCGGAAAAAAGGGCATCTTCAGGTCGCGCCAGTCGCTGCTGGAAGTGCCGCGATTTTCCGCCAAGGTCTTCGAGCAGGCCGCCGGCTTCTTGCGCATCCCGGAAGCCGCGCATCCGCTCGACAACACCGGCGTGCACCCCGAGCGCTACGGCTCGCTGGAAAAACTGGCCGAGCGCCTGGGCGTCCCCATCGCGGGATTGCTCGGGGCCGGCGTCCAGTCCGTAAAGGCATCGCGCGAGCTGCAACAGGAGCTCGGCGCCTTCACCTTCGCCGATGTGGTCAAGGAGCTGGAAAAGCCTGGCCGCGACCCGCGCGA
>PMLH01000248.1 GCA_003159055.1 Myxococcales bacterium | reverse complement strand
GGTCAAGAGCATGCACGGCGACGCACAACTGACCCGCGACGGCGCCATCATCGGATCGCCGCTCTACATGTCACCGGAACAGGGACGTGGGCAACCCTCCGACCACCGCTCGGACATTTACTCGCTCGGCTGCACGCTGTTCCATATGCTGGCGGGCCAGCCGCCGTTTTCCGGCGATTCCCCGGTCGGCATCATCACCATGCACGTGACCGACCGGCCACCGGCGTTGCGCGACCTCAACAACGCGGTCCCACAGGGCGTCGCCCGCGTCGTCGAACGCATGCTGGCAAAGAAGCCCGACGATCGTTACGCCGACTACGACGAGCTGATTGCCGCGCTGGAAGCTGTGCGCACGCCTCGACGCGAGCTGGGTGGCATGGGTGCGCGCGGAATTGCGCTGGGGATCGACAGCTTGCTCCTCGTGGTGGCGGCGTACTTCCTTCACCTGCTGGTGATCCCCGTCGCCTTTTTCTATTTCGTGCTTTTCCACAAGCTGCTTGGGCAGACGCCGGGCAAATGGCTGCTTGGCATTCGGGTCGAGAACCTGTCAGGCGGACGGATAACGTGGAAAGCCGCCGCGGTTCGATGTGCCGTCTTCGCCTGGGGCCCCCTGGCCTGGAGCCTGCTCGCAGGCGTGGTGTACGCCCTGCACAGCGACGACCAGATTACGTTCCAATTGTCGAAGCTGCGCCTGTCCGAGATGGCGCTGCCCATCGTCTACATTGCCCTCGCTACCGCGATCTTGGTCGGCTACCTGGCCGGCTTCCTGCTGGTCGCGTTCCACCCCAAGCGGCAAGCCGTGCATGACCTGATTGCCAAGACCCTGGTCTATTTCAAGTCGCGCGCCCCCGCCGGGGAAATGGTCGAGGTGGTCCGCTCAACCGCCACCATCAGCCTGTCGCGCCACCGCTGACCGAAGCAACTGGGGTGAGTTGTTAGCTCCGCCAGCGACTGATCACAGCGTCCACGATGCCGGCAACCCTGCTGCGCGCTTCGTGTCGATCCATGCCCCGCGCGAGCAGATGGTCGTAGTCGGTCTCGGTGTGGCGGATGTGGGCCACCACCGCGAGCTCGATCACGGCGCTATCGAACATTTTCGCCGCGGCGGTTCGGCCGACCCGGTCACTGTACTTGCGGCAGGCATGCTCGGCGATGGTGTGCCCGCGCCCGGCGGGGCACCCCGGATACTGGCGTCTCACTTCCTCGGCGAATCGCTCGATGTATTGCCGATCAGCAACCTGCGCTTCCTCCGCGCGCTGCCGCGCTCGTTCCGCGCGAGCCGGTGCATCCGCGATGCAGGCTGTCTCGGCGGTTTCGAGCGCTTTCTGTTCGACCAGAAGACCTTGGCGTTCGTAGCGCCGCCGGGCCCGGCTCCACTTCAGCACCACGGCCCAAAGGGCAGACGCTTGCTTGGCACGCCTGGTGAGCGCGGCATCGCCGGTCGGGAGAAACTCGAGGTGGTCGAGGTCCGCACAGGACAAGCACAGTGCCCCTTTGGCCTTGTCGAGGCAGATCCAAGCCGAGCGAGTCAGCGGCGCACCACACTCGCCGCATGTCCCCTCTCGGCTAGAAATGAAGACCTTGATTTCCTCCGCGCGGACCATGCGATCGGCATATCACGCAAGAAGGATCACGGACAAACCTTCGCGCCACCAGCACCGCGGTACGCGGCTGTCTTGCTGACGAAGTTGCCGCCGTCGGTCTCGGGCGTGGTTGTCGCGGTTGCGCCACCGCCGAAGAAGAGGCCGACGATGTGGGCGGCGACGACCTCGTCCATGTGGGCGAAAAAGTAGTCGAGCCGGTTGTCTTGGTAGTGGGAGTCGGTGTTGTCGAGCCTCATGTTGCCGACCGGAATCTGCCAAAGCACCACTGGCATTCCCATCGTTTCGGCAAGTGCCTTCGTCCAGGTGAACGCCTGATGGAAATTGGGCAGCTTGGCGTTGGTATCGTCCCACCAGGTGTTGCGTTTTTCCTTCACTTGGTAAAAGCCCGCGTCGCGATCCGACGGGTCGGAGACGATGAAGTCGCCGTCCGTGGCCCCGAGCGCGGTGAGGAAGGTCGCCATCTTCTGCGCTTCGCCCGGCACGTCCAGCTTGGGATCGGTGTTGCCGAAAACATCGAAGCTCGTGCCCCAAGCAGAGGCGTGCAGCCCGACTTTCGCGTTCGGGGCGTAGACGCGGACCATGTGGATCATGCACTTGGCGACACCGGCGGCGCTGTTCTCGTAGGCCGGGCAGTCGGTCGGGTTGGCGGCCGTGACCTTGGCGGGCACGGCGTGCGGATCGGAATTGACCATTTCCACGTAGCCCCAAAAGTCGGGCTCGATGTGCAGCAGGGCCGTGTGCGTGCCGATCTTCTGCAGCACCAGACGCCAGTCGGCCAGGTATCGCGTAAGAAAGGTGGCATCGTTGAGCGCCGCAATTTGCGTCGTGCCCTCGGTCAGTCCCGAGGCCTGCAGCTCCTCGTAGTACGTGAGCATCGGGATCTGCTTGGGCGCGGCCTTCTCGTTCTTGCTGACGAAGTCGACCACGTATTGACCGGGCGGGTCCTGGTCCCACTGCCAGCAGCCCCACCAGGCGCAACCGCCTCCGGCATTCGAGCAGCTGGCGCCCCCCGTGGTGCAGCCACTGGCGCACGATGCGCACGGGGCATTGCCGTCGAAAAAGCCGCCCGAGAGATAGAGGTAGCGACCATCGAAGGGCGCCTCGGCTGCGGTGGCGTCCTCCATCGTGCCGCCCACAAGCACGGTGTCCTTGCCGAGCGATGCCAGCAAGCTGGCGCCGATACACGCGCCGGTTGCGCCGCCGCTTCCACCTCCGCCCCCGCCAGCCCCGGTTGCGCCGCCCGTGCTGGGTTTTCCGCCCGCGCCTACCGCCGCGTCCAGGGTTCCGGCTCGATCACTCAGCCTTGTGTCGGCAACCTTGCCAGCGTCCGACGGGAGTGGTCCGTCGACCGCCGCTGCGTCGACTGCTACTCCGCCCGTCCCCTTGACGCCACCAGTACCCACGGTTCCACCCACCTCCACGCCGCCGCTCGCGACGACACCGCCCTGGCCGCCTGCGCCGGGAAGCGCCCCATCCTGGGAAAGGCCACTCAACGACGAGCAGCCGAAACCGAGCATCGCGAATCCAAGCATCAGCCAAGCTTGCCGAACCATCGGTCAATGATCGGACATCCTGGCAGCGGAGGCAATCGCGCAGATTCGAGCTGGCGACCAGGCGTGCTACCATTCCGCAATACCGTCCTTGGGGGACCATGGCAACGCAAGCAGCGACAGATGGGGGAGCGAGCAAGCCTGGGGCACGCTCGCTCGCGACGGCCGGAACGCTCTTGGCTTTGGGCATCTTTCTGCCAGCGGCCCTGCGGCCCGCGCTGGCTGGACATCCGCCAGCCGGCCTAGCCGAGGCGCTGGCCTTCGCCGGCAGCGCCCTCGTCGCGTTTCTGCTGGCCACGGCGCTGCTCAACCAGGTGCTCCTGCGCGGCCAAGTTCGGGCCGAGATTCGGCGCCGCAATCTCGCCGCGGGCCTCATCGCCGCAACCCACGCCGTAGCGACGGGAACGGTGGCCGCCCACTGCTTCGCCGCCGACAGTCTCGCGAATCTGCCGGTGGGCGCGGTTTTCTTCGCCGTGGCTGAAATCGCGCTCGTGGGGCTGTCGCTCCTCTTCCGTGCGCTCACCCAATACGCCGACGACCAGGAAATTCTCGGCGAGAACATGGCCGCCGCCATCAGCTACTCGGGTTTGCTCTTGGCGCTCGCGCTGGTGGTCGGACACGCCGCGGAGGGTGCCTTCGTCGGGTGGATTCCGGCGCTGCGCTCGTTCGCGCTTTTCCTTCTGTGGGCGCTGCTGCTTTACCCGGTTCGCCAAATCGTCGTGGCGCGCTGGCTGCTTGGCTTGCCCGTCACCTGGCGCGGAGGGGCGCTCGACCGCGCCATCGCGCAGGATCGCAACTGCGTCGTGTCGTGCGTGGAAGCCGCCGGCTACTTGACTGCGGCGTTCTTGCTGACCGGGCTTTCATGATTGCGGCGACGGACGATTACGCCAGCTTCGCGGAACGCGTGCGCAAGGGCGGATTGCTGTCCGACCCATGGCTTTGCGGCAAGCCCCGCTTCTCGACCGGCGCCATCACCTTGGCCAGCGCCGACTGGGCGGCCATCGCCGAAACCGCGGAGGCGATGGCCGAAGTCCACAACGAGCTGGTTGGGTTGGTGTTACGCGACAGCAAGCTGTTCCAGGCCTACTTCAAGCTTGGCGCAGCCGGCCGGGCGGTTTGGGAATGCGCTGCCCCGCACTGGCATGGCATTGCTCGTGCGGACGTTTTCCTGACCGGCGCAGGTCCTGTGCTGTGCGAGCTCAATTCAGATACCCCCAGCGGACAGGCCGAGGCCATCACGCTATCGCGCCTGTTTGCCGCCGAGCCGGGCCGCGATCCCAACGCCGAGCTCGAAGCGCGTTTCTGCGCGTACCTTGCATTCCAGGCGCACCGACTGGGCAAGGACCTGGCCGATACCACTGTCGGCATTCTCTACCCGACGGAGCTCACCGAGGATCTCGGTTTGGTGCTGCTCTACGAGCGCTGGCTGCTCGCGCGCGGCGCACGCGTGGTGTTGGGCTCGCCGTTCAACCTGCAAGCCGCCGCCGACGGGCGCGTGGCACTGCTCGGCCAGCCTTGCGACGTTTTCATTCGTCACTACAAGACCGATTGGTGGGTGGAACGTGAATCGGTTTGGACCTCGGAAGCGCCCTTCCCCGACGCCGAGCCGCTGACCCAAGCGCTGATCCTGCTGATCTCGGCCGAACAGGAAGGCAAGATCGCGGTGGTGAACCCCTTCGGCGCCATCGTGCCGCAAAACAAGCGCAGCCTGGCCTTGATGTGGGAAGAGCAAACGCGTTTTTCCGATGACAGCCGCCGCGCCATCGAACGCTACCAGCCGCCGAGCTTCCGCCTGGAAAGCCAGACCGTCGAAGCTCTGCGCCGCGAGCGCGAAGACTGGGTCTTGAAATCGGACTATGGCTGCGAGGGCGAAGAAACCTTGGTCGGCCGGGTGACGACGGACAAGGTGTGGGAACAGACCCTGGCCGAAGCGGCGGCCGGACGTTGGATTGCGCAGCGGGCTTTCGATCCGTTGCGCGATGGCGGCCTCGAGTGCAATTGGGGCGTGTACCTGGTCGCCGGCGTTGCGTGCGGACTTTACGCGCGCCGCTCGGTCGGCCCCACCGACGCCAGCGCTCTGTCCACCGCGGTCAGAATCCTAGAGGAGCCAGCGTGAGCGGCAAACACCTCGAAACCCTGGAGCAGCGCAAGTCGTTTCACCGCAAAGTCTTCATCAATCGGGATGACCTGCTCGCCGCGCGCTGGTGGCTCGACGGCATGCAGGGCACAGGAACCCTGACGCAGAGCCGGCGCAGCGCCCTCAAGTTCCTGGTCGGCATGGGCGGCATCGTGGGTGCCGGGCTTCTCCTGCGGGCGGGCTGCAACGCGCTCAGCGAAACCGCCATCACCCTCGATGCGCTCGATCTTCAGCGCAAAGAAGGCTGGGCGGTCGGCGCGCAGGGTACCACCTTGCTTTTCCCCGACAGCGTGCGAACCGACAGCGCGGGCGACAGCAATTTCGCAGCCTCGCTGGCGACGCTTGGCCAGGACTTGGCGCCGAACAATCCCGTGCTCGACCCGTATTTCGTTCCGACCTTGTTCGAGGTTCTGGGCAATCCGCGTGGTGCCGGCCTGGTTTCGCTGATTTCGCCCATGCACAACCCAGTCATGGACGTCGCCCATCAGGCGGTCCAAGCCTTGGTTTCCATGGCCGGCAAAGAAGAAGACTGGAAGGAAACCGCGCTAATTCTGGACGTTCCTGGTCCGGAAAGCGTCGCCGCGGCCGCGGGCGCCGCGCGGGTGTTCACCCCGGTCTTTCTCTACGACAATTGGCCCCACCCGCTCGGCGTGGTGCCGAGCCACCAGACCCTCGCTGCCGCACTCTACTACCGCCCGGATCTTCTTGCCGCGCGCACCGAAAGGCAGACGCCGACCTCGCCGGCCTTCGTGCTCGACAGCCGCCGACTTTCCCCTTACCGCGACGAAAGCGATCGCTTCGACAACCGCTACCTCGCACGCCTGCCGAGCGCCGACGGGTTCGCTGCCCTCGGCATCAAACGCGTTCTTTACATCACCGCGACGGCCGAGGCCCACGAGCAGGACGACCTGAACGACGACTTCGTGGCACTGCGAGGCAAGTCCATCGACGTGAAGCTGGTCGCGCTGTCGGATTTCGCTCCCGCCTCCGAGCAAGCTCTGCGCGAGAGCAACCTGCCCGTCACCGACCGCACCTACTATTACGGCGGCCATCCCCACGGTTCGTTCCTCTTCTGGTCGAGCTACCACTGGTATTCGCCCGGCACCTCAGGACGGACCTTTACCGGCACCCTGCCCCGGCCGGTCTCAACCGGCCAGAGCTTTTCGCCCACGCCCCGCCCGACCTTGTTCTCGTCGCGCACCATCGGCGGTCTTTCCGGCGTCGGCAAACAGAAGCCGAGCGGTTTTGGTCGGGTTTCCTACCGATCCGGCAGTGGGAGTCTCGGCCGCAGCGGCAGCTTAGGGCGCGCAGGGTCCAGCAGTTTCGGATAGGAGCAAGACGTGAACTACACATTCTTCGGCGTGCAAATCGCGGTGAAGGCGTTCTTCAAGGACAACTACCGGCAACGACTTGGCAAGGTCATCGCGGAGTCCGAGGCCGAACAAACCCTATTCGAAAAGCGGGCGTTCTGGAAGCGCCTCGGTGCCGTGGTCAACGAAGGCATGCCAGTGTTCGAGCTGGGCTACTGGGACCTGATTCGCGGTGCGCGTGCGCAAGAGGAATTCGAGACCTGGTGCTCGGAGATCGAAGGCGCGCTCGCTTCCGAGCGCGAAGAGATGGGCGAGAAAGCCGACGAAGTAAATCGTCTTTCCGCAAACAAGGACTATGTCCTCTTCACCGCGGCCGTGCTGGTCGAGCGCTTTTCCAACAGCGACGACACGCTCGGCGAACGCTGCGCGATGCCCGAGTCCGAGTACTTCACCCGATCGACCATGGCGCGCCTGGTGGCAAGCTTCCCGCTGCTCAACTTCGCCAACGTGCAAGCCGATGCCGCCTACCTGATGCCGGGCAGCGATCAAGACGGCTTTTCGCAAGAAGACCTGTTCGGCGGCGGCTACGAGTACCTGAAGCCGCTGACGTAGGAAACGCTGTGGTAGAGGCTATGGTGCTGAGGATCGACAGACGCTTGCTCGACTACCAGGCCTTCTACTGCGAGGAGAACGTCTGGCGGCTTCTGGCGCGGGAGGAGCTCGATGGCCGCCGCGCCTGGGCCGTCATCGTATCGAGCCAGTCGGGTCACTTCGTGGCACTTCGTCAGAAGGCCGGGCGACACGCCGACGGACTCGTCTGCTGGGACTACCACGTGTTCGCCGTGTTCGACGATGCAGGCGGCACGCGACTGGCCCTCGACCTGGACTCGGACCTTCCCTTCCCCTGCCCGCTCGGGCGCTACCTGGACGAGAGCTTCCCGTCCAGGGCGCCGGTACCGCCGCACTTCCGGCTGGTCGACGCCGCCGAGTACCTGGCGGGCCTGGTTTCGGATCGGTCGCACATGCGCAGCCCCGACGGCAGTTACACCGCGCCGCCCCCACCCTGGCCCGCGCCGGGCGGAGACAAGCCCACTACGTTCCTGTCCTGGACGGACATCTCCTCTACATCTCCCGGCACCCTGTACGACCTCTCCCAAATGAGCGCCTTCGCTGGGGGGAAGATTGGCCACGGCAGAGGCTGACTAGTACGGTCTACTTGGAACGAACGAACAGCTCGTGCGGATTCACGACGGTCCAATACACATTGCAGTCGTCAACTGCCACGTTCGTAATCCATCGGTCGGGCGCAGTCCAGAAGGTTTCGACCTGGCCGTCGCCGGTCTTCACCGCGCGACGTATCGTATTCCGTTCGGAGTGGTGCAATTGGATCCGGTCCGAGGGTACTCTT
>PMLH01000313.1 GCA_003159055.1 Myxococcales bacterium | reverse complement strand
TACAACGTGCGCTTCGGCGACCCGGAGACCCAGGTGCTCATGGAACTGCTGGACGAGGACCTGGCCCCGCTGCTGCTGGAAGTGGCCCAGGGCCGGCTTGACCGCGGTGCGCTCGCCCTGCGCGACGGCTGCGCCATCGCCGTGGTGCTGGCGGCCGAGGGCTATCCCGGCCGGGTTCGCTCGGGCGATACCATCACCGGGCTTGCTAGCGATGGGCAGTTGGCCGGTGGCGACACGGTCGTGTTTCATGCTGGCAGCAAGCGCGACGGCAAGAAGCTGGTGACCGCTGGCGGACGCGTGCTTGGCGTGACGGCAGTTGGTAGCAATTTGGACGAAGCGCGCGTCCGTGTCTATGCTGGCATCGACGGCATCGCGTGGCCCGGCATGCACTACCGTAAAGACATTGGATTGCGAGGCAAAGCATGAGCGACAAGACCTGTGACGTTGCGATTCTGATGGGGTCGAAATCGGACCTCCCCACCATGCGGCCTGCCGCTGAGGTGCTGAAGTCGTTTGGGCTGCGTGTGTCAGTGCGTGTGCTGTCGGCGCATCGCACCCCCGAGCAGACCGCGGCCTTCGTGCGCGAGGCCGCGCGAACCGGCACCAAGGTCTTCATCTGCGGCGCGGGCGGGGCAGCCCATTTGGCCGGTACCGTGGCCGCCCACACCACTCGGCCCGTGATCGGCATTCCCATCGCCTCCGGCAGCTTGCAAGGCATGGACGCGCTCTTGTCGACCGCGATGATGCCGCCCGGGATCCCGGTGGCGACGGTCGCCATCGGCGGGGCCGAGAACGCCGGGCTTCTGGCCGCTCAAATCATCGCGACCTCCGACGAGGCGCTGTCCAAGCGTGTCGGGGCCGAGCGCGAAGCTCGGCTGCGCAAGGTGCTTGAGGCGGACGCCGAGGTGAGCGAGAACTTCTAAGATAGGTTCCGGCCTCCCCGACAGGCGCCATAGGCGTTAGGCGGAGACAGGTCCTCTGCTGGGTAAGAAGGGTCGGCTTGGAACATGAGCTGACTCGGTTGCCCGGTGGCTGCGCAGGTCGAATTTTGGGTGCTCGCGGTCACTTCGGGAACCCGGTCGGACCGACAAGTTTTGTGCTTGATACACAGTCCGTGAAGTTTGGGGTATAAACGGCCGGGTCATGACCGACGACAACGCCGATACGATCAGCGAACAGAAAACTGCGAAGCCGGAAGCCGGCTTTCTCTCTCGGGTGCTGTGGCTCGGGCCGCGCGTAGCCCAGGCACGCGCGACGACCTACAACGCCACCCAACCCGGTTACGTCTGGTACGACGTCGCACGCCAGATTTGCGACGACGTCGTCAAGATAGGCGAGACAGGGAAGGGGAGCTGGGCCGTGCTGCTCCTCGACTGCAGGGCGGTTGAGCTGCTGGTTCGTGCCCACCTTGCCCGTGCGGGTCTGCTTTCCGGAGCGGCTCCCTTGACCGAGGCCGATTGGGCCAGCGCCCAGAAGGTTCCCGCGGTGGAGGAAGCCTGGGGCAAGCTGCCGATGGCGCACACGTCGATTCTGGCGGCCATGCTGGGGCCGGAACGGGACGCGACCATGGAGAAGCTGTCGGGCGAAGAGCGCGAGTCTTTCGCCGAGAGCGTGCACGAGCTGGTCATGCGACTGGCCGAGCCGCTTGAGTTTGAATCGAATCGTCTGGGGCGCGCCCTGTTTGCGCGTTGGGTCCGTGTCATCGTGGCAGTGCTGATCGTGGGCGGGGCGCTTGGTTGGACCGGAAACAAGATCGCGTCCAAGTTTGCCAAGCCCAACATTGCGCTCCACCGTCCGGTGACCACCAGCAGCCAGTTCCCGGGCCAGGGCCTCGACCATACCCTGCTCGTGGACGGCGACCACGATACCCTGGGTTTCCACACCAACATCGACCCGCAATCGTGGGTTGTGATTGACCTCGGGGCGGTCAAGAAGTTCGACAAGATCGTGGTTTACAATCGCGCCGACGGCTTCGAAGAGCGGGCCGTGCCGCTCAAGGTCGAAGTCAGCAACGACAACGTCACCTGGACACAAATTGCCGAGCGCAAAACGACATTCGACAAGTGGAGCGCGAAGAACCTCCACGCCGAAGGCCGCTACGTCCGCTTGAAGAACACGCCGCCGAACTACTTCCACCTGGCTGAAGTCGAGATTTACTAGTCTCTGGGACTTTCTCCACCTACCGCCAACCCGGGAAGGGCAGGCGGAGGTCGAAGCCGTGGGCGCTGAGGATCGATCCCGTCCACAGGGGAACGTAGATCAACGACACGACGGCGGTGCACACCAGGAAGCCCAGCACCACAAGCGAGCTGCGTTTCTCGAGCCGCACCAGGCGAGAGGCGAGCAGCCCGAGTCCGAGCCCGTACGCGCCGAGGTAGTGGAAGATGTACGACTGGCGGTGGGTCAGGATGAAGGGCAGCATCAGCGCGACCATGCCGAAAACCGCCAGAGCCTCGCGGCCGTGCGCGGGCGCGATCGGGACGCGCTTGCGCAGGCGGCGCCAGAGCGCACGCAGGAGACCGGCCAGGGCGAGGAAGATAGACGCCGTGGTGCCGAACCAGAGCAGGAGGTTGCCGATCGTCGACATCGCTCGCACCGCACTCGGGCCGACCCTTTCAAAGTGCATGACCAGCGGGTGGGTCAGCAGCGGCCAGGTGTACCACCTCGAGCTGGCGGCGTTGTCCCAGACCGTGAAGCCGGCATGGTGCTGAAGGAGATCCCAGTTGGTTCTCATCATCCCAGCCATCGACATCGGCTGGTGCGTGATCTTGAGGGCTGCGGCTCCGATGCCGACGTAGACCAGCGCTGCGACGGTGAACATCCACGCCACGTGTAAAATCGAATGGCCCTTCTGGCGCAGCACGACGGGGGCCAAGAGCAGCACGCAAACACCGGTCCACTTGCTCGAAACGGCCAGACCGACGCACACGGCGGCCCACGCGAACCACCCCAGCGAACGCGCGTACAGCATCAGGGCCAGCGCTGCATAGATGAAGGCGGTCAGAGGATTGTCGATGAGCGCAGTTCTCGCGTACGAAATGAAGAAGCCGTCGACGGCGACGAAGGCGGCGGCCATCAGCCCGACGGTGCGGTCGCGGAAGATCTTCGCCGCGATGAGCCCCACCAAGAACACCATCGCGAGGCCGAAAAGCGCCGACGACAGGCGCCAGCCAACCCCGCGATCGCCGAACACCTTCATGGCTGGGACCAGCACCAGCTTCCCGAGCGGCGGGTGGTCGTTCCAGTCGGCTTGCCCCAGCATGTAGTTGCGCGCGTTGCGGACGAAGTGGTGCTCGTCGAAGCTGAAGGTGTGCGGGTAATCGAGGTCGACCAATCGCCAGAGGGCGCCCAGGCAGATGAAACCGATGCACAGCGCGGTGATCGCGAAGCGGATGGAATCGAAGCCTCCTGCATGCGAGTGGGCGGGCGTGGGATCGGGCGCCGCAGCCGCCACCTGCTTTGCGGGTGGACCAACGATCTCAGACCGTGGGCTCGTGCGTTCAGACCCTGGACCAGGTGCAACCGGCGTCTGGCTGGACTCGGGCGTTGGGGTGGAAATGTCTGAGGTGGTCATGTCCATCGCGGTGCTGCCATCCTGCCTGGCGGCAGAGAAGCGCGCTAGCCCGCATTATCCACCAGTTGCACCTGGTCAAAGCGCCGGGACGGGCACAAACGCGTTCGGAGCCTGCCGGCTACGCCGGCAGCGAAGCATCGCGGGTATGGGAACCCTGGCAGGGTTCCCATCTAGACGATCGCGTTGGCGGAGGCGAGCTTAGCTCGCCGAAGCCAGAGCGCAAGGGTTT
>PMLH01000533.1 GCA_003159055.1 Myxococcales bacterium | reverse complement strand
CTCCTGGCGTGCTTCGTGGGCCTGGCGTGCAGCAGCTCTGGTCGGAAGAGCGGCGCAGGTGATGCGGGACCGGAAAGTGGGGATCAAGCTGGCAGTTCCATGAGCGGCGGAGTCGCCGGAGGCGTTGGTGGCACGGTTGGTAAAGGAGGCGCAGGTGCCAGCGCAGGTGGGAATGGCGGCAGTTTCGGCCCTGGTGGCACCGGTGGACAAGGGGGCATGACCAGTTCTCCGTCCGGCCAAGGTGGCTGCCAGGCGATGTCGGTGTGCATTTTGGGCGAGACGGTGGATTCCCAACAGGGAAACAGAGACTTGTCTGGAGAATGCCCAGCAGAGCGCGAGTGCTATTCCCTGTACAGCGGCTGCTTCACAACCCTGTGCGTGTTGCCTGAGGGGACACATTGTGACGGTCTGCTGGTATGCAATCCAGGCGACACACCGACAACTTCGAACACGGAATGTGCCAATTCCGCTGTCTTTTGCTACCCCAAATTGGGGTGTGCCCAATCCATTACGTGTGAAACCTGGCGGACTTCAGCCTGCAGTAGCACCTCGTCAGATGCAGGTTCTCCCGAGCCACGGGACGCATCTGCGGATGGCAGTAATGCCGGAAGAATTCCCTGCTGTGGTGATGGCATTACCGATGCCGATCATGGCGAGGATTGCGACGATGGTCCACTGAACGGTGCGTCCCAGGGAGAATGCACCCTATTCTGCCAGTGGACGGTTCCGAGAATGCAATGATGAAGCGGGGCAGATCGACGGTACCAACGCAAGGTTGCCTTCGTTCTCGACCGTCGTAGCCTGTTCCTAAATCACCTCACGCTCGCCCTTCTCGTGGGCGTGCGAAAGATGAAGCCAAGCCGTCGTTTCCTGACTCTTGGGATCGGCTTTGGTGAACCGGAGCGGAGGACGAGACCCTAGGTCGCAGCTTCCGGCTAGCGTCCTTGGCCGCGTCGACCAGAGACCGTATGACGAAGCTGTGGTCCGACCCGACGCGGTCTAGCTGCAGGCTGTCGACAAAGTAGAGCAGTGCTGCCATCTGACCCTGGTTCAGCGGTTTGTACTGTTCCAGAAATTCGTCGAGGCGCTCAAGGAAGTCCACGAACGACTCCGCAAGTGGTTCTCGGTTTGCGGGCGCGACCAACTTGGTCGGCACTACGTCGAGGAGCTGCTGCTGGAGGGCCTCGCTCAGTTCCGCGGCCTCGTCGACTTTGTCCTGGTCAACTTGCGCTTGGTCCATCTTGCTCCTTCCAACCAGTTGTCGCTTGGCATTCCAGCATGGCAGACTGGCCTTGTCTAGGACATTCCCTTGGCGTCGCTCGTGGCGCTGCCCCCGGCCTGCCGCAAGACGCTGAATGTTCATCCAGGACATCACGCCGAAGAACGTCGACGTCTACAAGGCGGCGAAGATGCAGGCCAAGCATCAATTCGACAAGGGCTATTCGCCGAAGACCATCAACAACCATCTCGCGGTGCTGCACCGGCTGTTCGAGAAGGCCATCGAATATGGCACCGTCGTCGGATCAGTCGATGGGGGCAGCGAGACCGAGGTGGTTGTGACGGAGACGCAGATGAGCTCGTTGGCTCGCTTCATCCAGCTGCTTCGCGGTGCGGGAACCGCAAGAGGACTACCAGACTTAGTCTTCGCGCCAAGGCATGATGCCGAGGTCTATGTAGATGGGGCGCACGGCCGCGCGCAAGCTGTTGAGCCGGGCTGCGAACACCGCGGTCACCAGTAGGAGCAGTCCGCCCGAAAACGAGATGGCGCTTCGGACGCCCCATCGGTGTGCCAGCCAGCCGAGAAACAGGTTCCCGAACGGCGTGGATCCGACGAATGCCACCGTATAGAAGGACATGACACGACCTCGCATCTCGTCGCCCACGAGCGTCTGCAAAATGGTGTTGGTCGCGCCCGACACCGAGATGAACCCGAAGCCGGCGACCGCGACGAGCAGCAGGGTGGCGGGTAGTGTGCGGACGGCAGCGAAGGTCGCAAGGGCTGCGGCGGACAGCATCGCGCAGAAAGAAATGCTCTTGAAGAGTCCCCGGAGGCTCCGTCGCGACGCCAGGCGTACGGCCGCCGCAAGCGAGCCCACGCCCGCCGCCCCCATGAGGAATCCGAGGGTGTGCGGATCGCCGTGAAGTGCATCGCGGGCAATCACGGGGAACAGGACGACGTAGGACAGTCCCAGGAAGTTGTTAGCGGCGAGCAGCAGCAACAAATCGCGGATCGGTCGATGATTGCGGATGTAGCGAAGACCCTCGGCGATGTCGACGACGATGCGCGGCCGCGACGGGACGATTGTCATCGGAGGTATGCGAATCGCGAGCAAGGCGGCCAGCACCGCGAGGTAGGTCGCACCGTTGGCCAGGAAGCACACTTGTTCACCGACGGTGGCGACGAGAATTCCGCCCAAGGATGGCCCAAGGATTCGCGCCACGTTGAAGAGGGCCGAGTTGAGTGCGATGGCACTCGGAAGTTGTTGCCGGTTCTCCACCAGGTTCGGGACCACGGTCTGACGGAAGGGAAGATCGAAGGCGTTGAGTAAGCCCTGGAATGCCGCCAGGCAAAGCAGCACTGGAACGGAGGCGCGGCCGGTGATGATGAAGGCGGCCACCAGAATCGCCTGCAGCATGAGGCCGCCTTGAACGGTCATCAGTGCCCGCCGGGCGTCGACTCGGTCGCTGAGGGCGCCGGCGACCGGCGAGAGGAAGAGCCCGGGAATCTGGTTGAGAAACCCGATGGTGCCGAGCAGCATCTGCGAGCCCGTCAAGCGGTACACGTACCAGCCGAGAGCAACCTGCTGAAGCGTGGTGCCGAGCAAGGAAATCCCCTGCCCGGCGAAGAACAGGCGGTAGTTGCGCGAATTCAGCGCGCGGAGAACCTGGCGGAGGTGTGCGAGCGGCCCGGGCGTGCGAGGGCGCGGTGTAGGATAGGCTTCGCCACCCGAAGGCTCGGCCTCAGGTAGCTGGTTTTGGTTCTTCACCCGGAACTCCGTCGGAGCCTCAGGCTGCACGCCCGGTTGGATCTTCGCCGAGCGTCTTGCTTATCTTGGGTGGCATCCCGAAGGAACAGGGAACGAAGGTCGAGCGGTGTCCGCACGAGCCGCAGCCCCAAGCGCGGAAATGCTCGCTCAAGAGCTCTTGCGCAGTCTCCTGCATGTTCACCCTGGTGGCGCCGAGCACGGTGTCGCAGTTGCCCTTGCTGAGGAGTCCCGCCTTGGCTCCGCGAGAGCCGATGTCGATGCCGACGACGGTGTCGTCGGTGAGTTGATGAAGAACCGCTGGACCGATGATGTCGGCTAGCTTGCCCATTGATACCTCGGCGAATGTAGGCTGCAACGGACATGCCAGTAGAATTAGGGCACTACAAAGCCGGTATTGAGGCGGACTGGAAGTGTCGCAAGCTGCGCGGGCAACAAGAGTGGTGGCGCTGTGATGCACACGCAGCAGGTCGGCAAATCGTCAGAATCGGGGCGTGCCAATTCTACCCTGGTATGACGCTTGCTATTGACCAGCGCAAAGCCGAGGGGCTCTCTCGGTCAACCGACCGCACTAACGCGAAATAGACTAGGTGCGGAATCAAAAGCAGCGAAAGGAACCGCGATACATGAAGACGAGAAAACGGCTTGGCGTTCTTGGATTGGCAGCCCTCATCGCCGTGGCTGGAGGATGTGGCGACGATTATGGAACGCCGTCTCCGGACGGCGGCCCGGCAGACGGAGGCAAGAAAGGGCTCGACGGCGGTGTCGCGGACGGCGGCGCTGCCGCTCCCGACGTCGCTGAAAAGGTGGATTCGACACTGCCTGGCGTGGACTCCGCGCCCAACCCCACCGATGCCAACTCCGGAGAACCCATCGTGACCGCCGATGCGCCGACCGACGGAAGTAGCAAGGATGTCGCCGTTGGGCCCGGCCTGGATACTTCGGGCGTGGACGCTTCAATCGATGGCGCACCCGAGGCGGGCTCGGACGCTCCTCTGAATGTCTCCGACCGAAACACGGGGCTGGACGGCAGTATCGGGCTGGACAGCGCTCCCGATGGGGCTGACGTCGGGGAAGCGGGCGGGACAGGCGTCCTCGACGCCGGGCACGGCCGCGACGCGGGTGTCGACGCTATCTCGTCGTAGCCGGAGCACTTGGAATGGGAGCGAAGAAGAGCGCGCCGCGCCTACCGCTACGCTGTAGCCAGTGTGGCTTGCAGAGCTGCAAGTCGAACAGCCCGGAGAATGCGCCTGCGTTCTGTCCCACGCGGACGCAGGCCAAGATCCTGGCCAAGGCGCTCGACCTCTACAACTCGGATCCGGCGATTCACAGGACCGCGCTGGCTGCCACACACGTGACCAGCCATACCCTCAAGAATCGCTGGACCCGGGTCGAGGACACCATCGAGTTCGCGAAAAGCTACGGCGCAAAGAAGATCGGCATCGCAACCTGTGGTGGGCTGATTTCGGAATCGAACACCCTGACCAAGATCCTCGAAGCCAAGGGATTCGAGACGGTCTCCATCTCGTGCAAGTGCGGGTCGATCCCAAAGGAGAAGATTGGTGTTCCCACGGAAGACAAGAGCCCGCCGGGGAAGTTCGAGGCTCTGTGCAATCCAGTGGCTCAGGCCAAGCTGCTCAACCACGCGAAGACCGACTTGAACGTCCTTCTGGGTCTGTGCGTGGGCCACGACGCAATCTTTCTCCAGCAAGCGAAAGCACCGACGACGGTTCTTGTCGCGAAAGATCGCGTGACACTGCACAGCCCCGCCGTGCCGCTGTATGGAACGCAGTCGTACTACCGGAAGCTCCTGTCGCCGTCTTGACGTTCAGTCGACTGGTGCTCCGGCAGCAGGTCTGCGCGCGTAGTGTTGCATGTGCAACAACCGGCAGCCTTTGGACGGCGAAAGAGGCGCATGTGCGTAAGCCGTGCGCCCGGTATGCCTGTTGCTTAGGCATCAAGCAAACAAGATGAATAATACCATTTTACGAAGGTCCGGCGTGGTCGAGGGCGGCGTGCTTCCGGTACTAAGAAGTCGCAGGAGCATCAGGCGATACACGGATAAGGCCGTGAGTCGGGAGCACCAAGAGCTTCTGGTCGAGGCCCTCTTGAGGTCGCCGACGTCGCGAAACGGCAAGTCGTGGGAGTTCGTCCTGGTCGACGATCCGGCGTTGCTCG
>PMLH01000178.1 GCA_003159055.1 Myxococcales bacterium | reverse complement strand
ATCGAGCAGGTTCATGGTCACGCCCGTGCCCCGCAGCTTGACCACGGTGTCGCGCACGAACTTGTCGAGCGCTGCCTTGGACGCGGCGTAGGCCATCAGCTCGGGCTCGTTGCGGATGCCCGAGGTGACCTGCACGATGCGACCGAAGTGGCGTTTCAGCATGCCCGGCAGAAGTCCGTGGGTGATCCGGACCGGTGCGATAACGTTCACCTCGAACGAACGCCGGTAGTCCTCCGCCGTCACCTCGGCGTAGTTCGTGCGATAGGGCGTCATGATGGCGGCGTTGTTGAAGAGCACGTCGATGCCACCGCTCGCCTCCAGCGCCTCGCAGACCAGCCCGTCGACCTCGGCCTCGATGCTCAGCTCGGCGGCGGCCACGGCAACCTTCACCATGCCGCCCAGCTCGGCCGCCAGGCGCGCGTTGTGCTCGTGCGTTCGACTGTGCAGAACCAGGTTGCATCCCTTGGCGCAGAGCCCGCGCGCGACTTCGCGGCCGATGCCGCGGCTGGCGCCGGTGACCAGAGCCCATTTTCCCCGAAGGTCGATGCCCATGGGCGAGGTTTTCTCTTTTGCCGATCGGTTCGTCAAGGTGCAGAAGGGTCACGTTTCATTGCGTAGAAAGATCGGCTCGGTTGAGGTAGACAAACCGCATGGAATCGCGAGCCCCCTTCCAAGTCGCTCTGGTGCAGATGGCGATGTCTGCCGATCCGGCGGCCAACCTCGACGCTGCGTGCGCGAAGGTGCACGAGGCGGCCGGCCGTGGCGCCAAGGTCATCTGTTTGCCGGAACTGTTCCGCTCTCCGTATTTCTGCCAGAAGGAAGACACAGCGCTGTTCGATCTGGCGGAAACCATTCCTGGGCCCAGCACCGAAGCACTGGGCTGGGCGGCCCGTCGAGACGGCGTGGTCATCGTTGCGTCGCTGTTCGAGCGTCGCGCCGTGGGCCTTTACCACAACACCACGGCCGTGATTGGGACCGACGCCGGAATCCTCGGTCTGTATCGCAAGATGCACATTCCCGACGATCCCAACTACTACGAAAAGTTCTATTTCGCGCCGGGCGACCTCGGCTTCCGCATTTTTCCCACCGAGTTCGGCAACATCGGCGCCCTCGTCTGCTGGGACCAATGGTTTCCGGAGGCCGCACGGCTGACCGCCCTGCGCGGCGCCGACGTCATTTTCTATCCCACCGCGATTGGCTGGCATCCGGCAGAGAAGGCCGCCAGCGGCGCCACGCAGCAGGACGCCTGGGAAACGGTTCAGCGAGGTCACGCGATCGCAAATGGTGTGTACGTGGCGGCCGTCAATCGCGTCGGCATCGAGACCCCGGCTGGACCGCCCGGCCTGGAATTCTGGGGCGGAAGCTTCCTTTGCGATCCGCAGGGTGTGGTGGTGGCCGAGGCGTCGGCCGACCGCGAAGAGATCGTCTACGGCACCGTGGATCGGGCGCGTATCGAAGAGGTGCGTCGCAACTGGCCCTTCTTGCGCGACCGGCGCATCGACGCGTACAAGGGCATCGACCGCCGATTCCTGGACAACGATTTGCCATGAAAACCACCCTCCCCGCCGACCTTGGTTTCGCCATGCCCGCCGAATGGGAGCCGCACGAGGCGACCTGGCTCGGCTGGCCGCACTGCAAGACCGACTGGCCAGGCAAGCTCGGCACCATCGAATGGGCGTACGGCGAGATCGTGCGCAAGATCGCGGAAGGCGAGAAGGTGCGGATTCTGATCGATTCCGCGGCCCGCGAAACCAAGGCGAGGCGAATTCTCAGCCGCGCGCACGCCAACATGGCCAACGTGGAGTTCTTCCGCACACCGAGCGATCGCGGGTGGTCGCGCGACTTCGGCCCCATCTGTGTGCGCAAGTCCGGGCCGCGGCCGGAGGTGGCGATTGCCAAGTTCAAATTCACGGCGTGGGCGAAATACCCCAATTGGCAGAAGGACGACCGCATTGCCGGGCGCATTGCTGAACGCCTGCGCTTGCGGATGTTTCCGGTCATGCGCGGCAAGGACATGGTTGCGCTCGAGGGCGGGGGCATCGACGTCAACGGCGCGGGCACCTTGCTGACCACGGAGGAATGCTTTCTCGACCAGGAGACCCAGTGCCGCAATCCGGGCATGACCCGCGAGGAGTATGGCGAAATCTTCCGCGACTACCTGGGCGCCAAGAACGTGATTTGGCTGGGGCACGGCATCGTGGGCGACGACACCCACGGCCACGTCGACGATTTGTGCCGCTTCGTGAATCGCAATACGGTGGTGCTGATTCAGGAAAAGAATCCCGACGACGAAAACCACCGTCCGCTTCGCGACAATCGCGAGCGGCTCAAGGACGCGCGCCTTGAAGACGGCTCGAAGCTGGAAGTCGTCGATTTGCCGGTGCCGCAGCCGCTTTACCACGGCGACTGGCGACTGCCGGCGAGCTACGCCAATTTCTACATCGCCAACGCCGCGGTCATTGTACCCACCTTCAACGACCCCGCCGACCGGGTCGCGCTCGGCATCTTGGGCGAGCTGTTCCGCGACCGCCCGGTGGTCGGCATCCACGCCGTGGACCTGGTGCTCGGCTTCGGCACCCTGCACTGCCTGACCCAGCAGCACCCCCGCCGCTAAACTCCCAACCGGCTTCCGCCGAAAACACTCTTTCGCGAGGGAATAGGCCGCAATGGCGTCCCCTGCACTGAAGATTTGGAGGGATCCATGCGAGCCAAGCGAACGATTGGGATGATCTTGACGATTGGGCTGTGGGGATGCGGTTCGTCGTCCGATAACAAGCCAGCACCGGACGCGAATCTGCCGCTGTCCGATGCTGGCGTTCGCGACAGCGTGGGCCAGGCCGACCAGGCGGTACCAGGCCTTCCCGACGCGCCGGCCTTCGGCGACGTCACGGTTCCTCCGCAGGTGGATGGGCGACTCGCCGATGCGATGGTGCCTCCCGGAGTCGATACGGCGACGCCAGACACAGCCGCCGTTGTGGCGGACGGGTCCGTGGTCGGCGTTGACGGTGCCATGGTCGGCACTGACAGCCGCGCGGTCGACCCTGATGCAGTGGCGGTGGCAGACCTGCTGCTCGCGCCTGACAGCCCCACCGTTCCCGACGCCACACAGGTGCAGAACGACAGCGCGCCGCCGTCGTCACCCGATGGTGGCAGTGTGGTTACCTCGACGACCGAGCAGGATAATCCGACCGATCCGACGGTCTGTTCGACCTACGTGCTCGGCCAGCGCGACCTCACCGCCGACCAGGCCTACGACATCACCATCCCGGATTGCTTCCGCGTCTCGGGCACCGTCACGCTGGCTTCTCCGCTGCCCGCCGGGGCCGTGTACGGCAACGGCGAGGTCGCTGTTTACAAACTGATCCGAGACAGCAACAACAAGGTCGCTGATACGGTCGTCTATGCCGCGACGGTCACTGCCGTCGACGACACGCACTTCCGCTACAGCGTCGGCGTTCCAGCTGACACCTACGAGGTGATGTACACCTTCGTGACCAAATCCTCGGCCGCGCCGTCGCTCACCAGCCTTCCCAGCACGGCCACTCGAATCGGCCAGGACCGCATTACGGTCAGCGCGAGCATCAAGCACGACGTGACCCTGCCCGCGATCAGTGTGACCACGCGGACCGTGACGGTGACTGGAATCGACACCTTGCCGGCCACGGGCAATGCCTTCGGTCGCTATGTGCTCGTGTACCAGGTCAACGCCGCCAACACGCTTCTGGTCGGCGGCATGAGCATGACCGCCAGTGCGGCAATCCCCATTTCGATGTGGGTGCCAAACGAAACCTTCACGCCCACCCTGATGGTACAAGACACCCCCGGCACGACCGCGCCTTACCCCAGCGGATTCACCAGCCAGTTCAGACTGACGGACGTGACGCCGACCGGGGACTTCTCGTTGGCATTGCCCGCGACGGTGAAGATCTCCGGCAGCGTTTCCGACCCCAACGGTTCTCTTTCACAGATGATAGGAAACGGTGGCGCGCAAAGCGGCGCAGTCAACTACTACCAATGCAATTCTCTGGACTATGGAACCTACCCGGATCCAATTTTCATGTGGCCAGAAGGAAGCGCATCAAGCTTCTTCGCTGCCGCCACCAGCCACACGCTCTACGTGCGCAGCGGAATCAATTGCGTGACCTACGCCAACTATGCCGTTGCAGTCGGCCCGGGCGGGTTGCCCACGCGATCTGGAGAGAACACCTATGCGTACATGGACGACCCAAGCCCCCGGTCGCCCGACGCCGTGGTATTGACCGCCGATGTGGTTCGCAACATCGCAGTTCCCGCGCTGGGCACGCAAGTGACGGTTCACGGGACGGTCAAAGACGCTCGCGGAAACCCTATTCCCAATGTTGAGCTGTCTTTCAATTCCGATACCCTCACCAATCCGGCCTTGGCCAACAAGCAGTTCCTGGGCAGCCTCGACGTCGGCAGCAGCGGCGCCTACGTCGCGCACGCGCTGGCGGGCAGCTACAAGATGTGGGTCAAGCTTCCGACCAGCTCGTCTTCCGCCGCCGCACCCGACGCGGGCGTGACGACCGACGCCAGCACGCCGGGCGGCCTCCCGGACGGCTCCTTCGTCCTGCCTGACGTCAGTTATGGAACCGGAGACTGCTCCTCGCTGGCCACTTGCTGCGCCAAGCTGAGCGGCAGTACGAAGACCGGTTGCGAGTCGATCGTCTCGGTGGGTGGGGCCAGCACCTGCGGAAGCTACCTCTCGATACTGCAACTCGCGGGATCCTGCTTGTAAGCAATCGCGGGTTGAACCGCGCAGCTTTGACCGATAGGCTGCGTGGCGTTCATGCTCGCAATCTTTCGCGCCAATGCGCGGACGTTACGCAGATTTCGCGGGAAGGTCTCACTCGCAACGATTGGAACCGCAGTCGTGCTGGTGGGGTCATCCCCTTCAGCGGCGCAAGTCCAGGGAACACCGAGCAACGGCGACAGCCCGGCCGCGCCAATGCCGACTGAGGCAGGCTATGCCTTGCCGCCCGCCTACGCACCGCCGCCTGGCTACGTGCAGTCGCCAGGCTATCCGCCACCGCCTGGGTATGGAACGCTGCCGGGCTATCCGCCGTCCAGCTACGCCCCGGCCACCGAGGTGCCACCGCCCGGCTACCACAAGCATGACGGCCTGTATGTGCGGTTGATGGGTGGAGGCGCGCATCTGCAAGCGTCGAACAGCTCGCTTGGTGCGACATTGTCGGGTTTCGGATTGCTCGCCAGCGGAGCCTTGGGCTACGCGGTGGCCAACAACTTCATCCTGTACGGCGAGTTGTTGCTCACCGTGATCGCCAATCCCACCATCGAGCAAACCCAAGCAGGTTCGCGAAGCGAAAACGGGATCGAGCTCGATCATTATGCCCTTGGGCCGGGGTTGGCCTACTACATCCAGCGCTGGGATGCCTACTTTTCCGGCACCCTGACCTACGGGCGGCTCACGCAAACCCAAGGCACCGTCGCTGGCAGCGGCGGCAGGGACCTGACCAACTTCGGCATCGGCACCAGTCTCACCTTTGGCAAGGAATGGTGGCTTTCCGCCAACTGGGGCCTTGGCGCAGCAGTGCAGCTCCAGCTTGCCTCGCTGAAGGACAACAATCGCGACAACCGCTGGACCTCGACGGAGCTTGCGATCCTCTGCTCGGCGACCTTCAACTAGTGCCCCTACTCGACCACGATGGTGGCGATGCGCAACCGATCCCGACCGTCGCTGGCGGCGGCGGGAGACACCGGCTGGCGCTGGCTGCCTTTGAAGAGGCCGAGATAGACCGTGTATGTGCCCGGCGGCATGATTGGCGTGAAGGCGATGTGCATGCGATCGCGAATGTGCTGTCCGGGGCGCCAGCGCTCCATCGGGTAGACGCCCTCGACGGGAACGTGGTCGAGATTGCGAAAACCGGCGGGTCCTTCCAGGTGAAAAAACAGGTGCCAGCTTGGATCAACCTTGCCGGCCAACTGGAAGTGGGTGACCAGCTCGGCACTTTCCCCGCGATGGACCGTGGCAGACGCCAAGTCGTAGCCGAGCACGCGCAAGGCGGGACCCACGCTCGCGTCGAGCACGTGCGCAGGGGGACTTGCATTGGCAAGCCCGAAGGCCATTTTGTCGGCGTAGCCCGTCGGTAGCGACAGCAGCGCGACTTTCGCGCGCAAGTCTTCCTTCAACTGTGAGCACGCGGGCTGCCCAGCAGGGGAGCCCCAAAGGTCTTTCAATTCGCCGGGATCGTGGGCGATGTCGTAGCATTCGGTGGTGTTGTCGGGTGTCCAGTTCCAGATCAGGTGGTGGGTGGCCGTGACCAGCGCGCGCCGCTTGACGTTGCCTTCGTAACTGACTTCCTGAAACACCGGCGCGCGTGCGGGCTCGGCAGGTTTGCCGGCCAGCAAATCGACGAGCGAGCGCCCAAGGAAGGACGACTCGTGCGCGCCGCGCGCGAGGTTCAGCATGGTGGGAGCCAAGTCCACGTGCCCGACCGGTGTCGTCAGTCGCTGCGCCGACAGCCCGGGCACGCGCACGATGAACGGCACCTTGGTGTGTGGCGTGTATAGATGGTAGCCGTGCGCGACGATGCCGTGCTCGCCGAGCGATTCGCCGTGATCGCCCACCACGATGATCGCGGTCTTGTCCCACAGGCCTTGCGCGCGCATTTCGTCGAGCACACGGCCGAATTGCTGGTCGGTAAACCAAATCTCGCCGTCGTAAAGGTCCGCCTGCGCGCTGCCAAAGTCGGGCGCTTCTGGATGCCGTTCGTAGTTGAGGTGTGGATCGTAGAAGTGCATCCACAGGAAAAACTTCTCCTGCCCATGCTGGCGCAGAAACGCGATGCCGTCGTCGGCCATCTCGCGCGCAGAAGAGCCCACTGATTCCATGGGACCGTTGACGTTCACGTGCAGGGCTGCGCGCCGGTCGTCGTAGTAGTCGATGCCGCGCTCGAAGCCACGCCGGTCGCCGCGATTGAAATAGAGATAGGCGTAGAGAGCCCCGGTGGTGTAACCCAAACCCTTGAGCGACTCGGCTATCATGCGCTGGCTGGGGGCGATGCGCGGCCACCAAATCGATTCGTCCCAGTCGATGGCCGACGGCCAGCGTCCGGTGGCGATGGCAGGCATCGAATAGCGGGTCGACGGCGCGTGCGCCCAGCCGTTTTCGAACACTGTGCTCTCGGCGGCCAGGCGGTCTAGGTTGGGCGTGGTCGGACGGCGATAGCCGTAAGTCCCGACGTGGTCGGCGCGCAGGGTATCGATGGTGACGAGCAGAACCTTGAGGTCGTGCGGTACCGCATCCGGCACTGGCTGAAACGGCGGCGAGCGCAACGCCGCAGCGGTCGCGTCCTTGCCATCGCAGTCCTGATCGATGCCGTCGTCGGGCCAGTCGCGGGCACCGGGATTGCGCTCGGGATCGCTGTCGTCGCAGTCGCCACCGCCGAAGAAGCGCGCGTAACCGTCGTGATCGAAATCGAACAGGCGCTGCCCTTGCGCCAGCAGCGCACCTGCCAGGCCCGCGTGGGCGGACGCCGCCTTGCGAGCCATCTCGGATTCCGAGGCTGTGAAGGCCGCGACCACGGCCAGGAAAGGCAACGCCACGGTCAGACTCAGATTCAACGACCGAGCAACGGTTCTGTTTCGCAGCAGGAATCCAAGTGTCGCCGTGACAACCACCAGCCCGACAATCACCAAGACCAGCGTCCAAGGCATGAACTGGAAATCCTTCACCCAGCGCGCGTTTATCAGCAGGGCCGTTGGCACGCCGAACAGCAACAGCGCTGCGAGCACGCTCTGCCACAGTCGGATGCGGGACAATCGAGCGCTGGCGACAAAAATAGCGACTGGAAGCAACGTGGCCAGCAGCGCGGCCCAGGTCGCGCGCGCAGCGAGCACGTCCTTGCGCAAGGGCGCGCGCGTGCGCCAAACGATGAGAAAGATGGCGGCTTCCAACGCCAGGACGGCCAACGGCGCCAGTACGAGAATGCCTGCCGCGCTCACCGGTCTGCTTTGCCGAGGCTTGTTCGAACGCAGGCCGGGAACGAGACCGAGCACGCGTCCTGCCGCCGGTCCGGCAAAGGTCGCGCCCACCGCCGCGGCCATCGACACCAGCGCGACCACACCGGCGGCGAGAAACCGATTGTTGCGAGCCGCGGTGCCAGTGACCCCGGCCACCGTGCCACCGGCGGCAGCGCCACCTGCCACCAGCCAGCCCACCGCCGACGCAATCCAGCCCGCCTTGCGACGTTCGCCCCACCTTGCCACGGCCAAGAGCAGCGCCAGCGCTGCCCCGCCCGCCGCAGCAACCAGCAGATCGAAGCCCACGGTCAGGGTCACGCAACCGAGGAACCCGGCAAACGACACGTGGCCCAGCCACGCCGCGCGGATGCCGTCTACAAGACCAACCGACACCCCTGCCAGCACGGCAGAACGGAACACGACTGCGGGTAGGGCTGGAATCGACATCGGCTATAGAGCTATCAGGTTGCGGCGCTAGCTTGCAACGGTGGCAGACGGGAATGCGACGTAGTCAACGCCGAGATCCTCCACGACGGTGGTCTCGAAGGTCCAGCTGCCGCCGGGTGGAATGTCGAACGTCGCGCTGCTCGTCGCCGCGCCGAGCGGCCGGCCGACTCGGTTCACCGGGAAGATAGTGACCGCGGGAGCGCTGACGGCCCCAGCGAGCCCGTTGGTGACCTTGCCGGTGTACGCGTTTCCGGCGTCGGTCGCGACGGTTTGCACGTCGCCCACCACGAGTCCAGGAATTGGAACAACACTGGGTACCGTGAAAGATGGAAACAGGTGCTGCAGGTATCCCAGCTGGTCGATCACCATCGAATTCGGAAGATCGGTCGAGGCAGCCATCGCGACCTGGCCCGGGGTGATGCACGGAATGATTGTTCCGTCGTCCATTCGATAGAGCCGCCCACTCTGCAAGACAGCGCCCGAGCTGGTC
Organism: Myxococcales bacterium; assembly: GCA_003159055.1. The sequence goes on along the minus strand of PMLH01000178.1, from coordinate 6,173 downwards.
ACGACCTCACCGGCCTTGTCGACGAAGTACGTCGTCATGCCGGCCTCGCAGGCCGGGGTGTCCCCGTCGTTTCTGACAGCCGCGTAGAGCGCGGGGCCGGTCGCCCTTTGCACCAGCGTGAACGCGACCAGCGTTAGCCCTACGTCCTCACCATCCACGTTGGTGTTGGCCAAGCCTTTGGGTACGGAAAGCAGGTCATCGCCGGATTGCCCGGCCACTGGGCCGCTGCCGCCGATTCCGCCCAACCCGCCGCCAGCAGCAGTGGCGTCGCTGCTCCGGGGCACATTCCCATCTGGACGCATCGTAGGGTCAGGTGTGCTCCGTGAGCATGCAAGGGGCAGGACAGGGGCGACCAGCGCGACGGCGCGAATGAGGACGGGCAAGAGCTTCGATTGCATCGCAATGTCCGAGGTGCACGGACCGATTCTGCTTGAGCTTGGCATGGCAGGGCTCGCCGGTCCAAAACCGTATCTCGTTCCATGCCAGGTTACGACGTGGCCGCCCTGGCTCCGCCGGGACGATGGAGAGCGCGACGGAATGGTTTGTTCCGCAGCTACTTGGCCACGCTCATCACGGTGAATGCCAGAACCGCCAGGGCAACTCCGGCGTATGAACGTAGCGACAGGATGTCGCCCAACAGCAGTACGCCAAGCAGGTTGGCGAGCACGATGGAGGCCGCGCCGAACAGCGCCATAGTGCGCCCGATGGGCGCCGAGGCGAGGATGTAGAGCTGCCCTACCGTCGCCACCTGCCGGCTAGCGATATAGACAAAGAACCACAGCTTGAGAAACGCGGCCACCGTGAACCCGTGCTTGCGCATGTTCGCGCGCGCCATCAAGTCGCCGACCGAAAAAAGCAGCTGCGTCGCCACGATGATAACGATCGGCGACTTCAGCCAAACAATCACGTTCACGGTTCCTGTTCCTTGGCCTTCTCCGGTTTCGTGAACCTGGGCGGAGCCTTCACCGATCGCAAAGGCGAGCGATGCAGAAGCACCGGCAGCACTTTGCCACTGGTGACGATTTCCATGTGGCCAAGCTCCGAGGCAATTTCCAGCACCCGGGTGGCCTTTTCTGTCGAGGTCAGGTCGTGGTAGGTTTCAGGCAAACTGGCGCGCCGCTTGGTCCCAGCAATCTGTTCCAGAAATGGCGCGACCCGGTTGGCGGTGTCCCTCGACACCAGCGTCATGCGCGGCTCGTCGACATTGGGCCGCTGGGCAAGCCAGGCCTGGAACTTGTCCTCCATGCCGTAGAGCCCATCGAGCAACACGAAGTTTTCCACCTGGTTGGCGCTGTTCTTTTCGTCCGTCCAAAGGCCGATCGTGCGCCAAGCACCGCTGTGACCGGCCACGACGATGGGCGAGCGAACATGGATGCCGGGCAACTGCCTTTCCACCTCGGCCAGCAAGTCGGAAAGCACCGGCCAGAAGACCTCTTCCCCGCCGCCGCTCGGAGCCTCGGGCACGATGAAGAGCGCGTTGACCTTGCTGGCGGCAAACTGTTCGGCCAGGGCATGCTGAACCCACGCCCCGTCAACGTTGGTGTAGTAGCCATGCACGTAAAGCACGGTTCCCGCGGTCGCTGCGTGGTAACCGCGCGGCTGCCAAACGTGAACCGGCCCTTTCGGCGTCAGCAGGCGCCAGTGCGCACCGCCGGAGACCTGGTCGGTCGCGGGCTCGCTGGTTCCGGTCGCCGCCAGTCGCCCGGTGCGCCGGGTGACCATCATGTGCCCATGTCCATCGACATCGGGATAACCGAAATAGAAAGGCAGCTCGCGCCTCGGGCTCGCCTGCCACAGCGCCATGAATTCATTCTTGGTCGGTGAATACTGGGCCAGGAACGGGCCGTGGAAAAGCCCCCAGCACTCCTGCTCGAAACCTGCCGCACGCGCCACCGACGGCTGCACGCCGGTCGAATCCGAGAGCATCCATTCCGCGTGGTCGAGCAGGTACGAGCGGATATGCGAAAACGAGTCGAACCACAGCAGATAGCTGGCCGCCTTGACGAGGACGGACACGCGGCCCTTTTCGCTGAGGTGCAAAGCCAGCGGATGGTTGGCGGCGAAGTGCTTGTCGTCGAGGTTCGCGGCAAAATGGCGATACACGCGCACCGGAGCCTTTGGATCCTGGCGCGAGCGGAAGGAAATCTCGACGTTGGCAAAGGGATTGGGCGCTCCGTCCTTCTTGACCAGATCGTCCGCACGCAAGTAGACGATGTTGCCTTGCGGATCCAACCTGAAATAGCGCAGGGAAATCGGCTCATAGTCGAAGACCGAGAATGCGATCAGGGCGAAGGTTATCTCGCCGGTCATGGCCGCATGCGAGCCCTCCCGCAGGTTGGTCGTCTTCGAATGACTGACGGCGAACAGACAGCGCAAATGCTCGCGCGTCGCTTCGAGGCTGGAGATTAGCTGTTTCCGATTGAGGCCGAGGAGACCGCGCACATCGCCGGCGCTTTCGAGGGATATGGTCGTGTATTCCTCGGCGGCGGGGAAGGCATGCAGGGCCGTGAACAGGTCGCCGCCGCCAAAAGGATAGACCACGCGCTTGGGCAAGTCCGCCGGCACGACCTTGGCCAGGGTGCTTCGCGTCCGTTCAATCCAGCGCGTGCGGTATCTGTCGACCAGCTCGCGAAGCGCGTGGCAGTGGTCGCGCAAAAGCGACGTCGGCCACTCGGGCGGCAGCTCGGCGTCACCGATGCAGGCCGCAAGTTGCATGAGAATGCGCGCGTCGCCGAGGAAATCAGTTCCGGCGGAAGGCGAGGCCGGTGGCGCCGCCGGCGCCGGGGCGTGCGCTGGCTCGGCATCGACCAAGTCGGCAGGTGCCACCTCGGCCGTTGCGGTCNNGGTCAACCAGAGCACAGCCAGAAGTTGGCTGCATGGGACGAACCACGTGGGGCCGGCTTGCCTGCGCTGCACCTGCGGAATCTACTCCAGCCGGGTTTCGCTTCGAAAGGGCATTGCGGTAGACGCTACCAAAATGTGCACGTTGCTTCGCTCCGGCGGTGGCGCTACCGTCGTCCGACCAAGGACGAGGATGCCAAACTTCCGGCTGCTAGGCGCCGTGGCCGTTGCGCTTCTGCTCTACGCCCGAACCCTCGGGTTCGACTTCACCTACCTCGACGATGACGTCCTGATTCGCGACGACCAGGTTTTCCTGGCCCAGCCATCCAGCGTCGTCCGTTCCTTTGCGCACACCTACTTCCACGAGGCAGGCCGGGACCACGCCTACTACCGCCCGATAGTCAACGCATCGTATGGCGTCGACGCCAACCTCGGTGGCCCAAGCCCGCGCATCTATCACGCGACCAACGTCTGGCTGCATGCACTTGCGGTGGGCCTGCTGTTCTTGCTGCTGCGCCGTTTCGGCTATGGCGAGAACGTCGCCCTGTTTGGCAGTCTGGTCTTCGCGGTTCATCCGGCGCTGACCGAGACCGTGGCTTGGATCCCGGGCCGGAACGATTCTCTGCTCGCGGTGTTTGCATTTTCCGCTTGGCTGTTGTTTTTGCGCGGCCACGAGCCCGGACGCTGGCCAAGCCGCATCGGCCACGGGCTTTGTTTCTTGTGCTCGCTTCTCTGCAAGGAGACCGCCATGGTGCTGCCCCTGCTCTGGCTTGGGCAGGCAGTGTTCGTGGACAAGCGCCCCTGGCGGACCACGTTGGCGCCATGGGTGCTGGCCGGTTGGGGTGCTGGGCTTGCGGTCTATGTTGCCGCGCGCGCTGCCGTGCTGTCGGGCCTCGGCGCGCAGGGGCTCGGCGCACGGTCCGCCCTTTCCAATCTGGCGCTCCTGCCCTCGAGCCTCGGCAAGCTGGTCCTGCCGATACAGCTATCGGTGTTGGCGGTCCCGGAGGACACGCGGTTGTGGCCGGGCCTTGTCGCCCTGGGCCTCCTCGTGGCTCTGTTCTTTCTGCGCCAAATTCGGCGCGCCGGGCTTTGGTTCGGGCTGGCCTGCTTCGTCGCCTTCCTTCTGCCCGGACTGCCCGCCTCGACCCTGCTGATCCTGGAGAATCGCCTGTACCTGCCTGCCCTGGGCGTGGTGCTCATCGCCTGCGAGTGCGCGCGCGCAACGGCTTGGTCTGGTCGTCGCGCCTGGATCGCCGGTGGCGCGGCCCTTGCCGTGCTGGCCGCCCTCGCCGTTCATCACGGCGGCAATTTCTCCGACCGGCTCACCTTCTGCCAAGCTGCCGTGCTCGGCTCGCCTCGTTCTTCGCTCGCGCACCGGAACCTTGGCGTCGCCTACCACATGAAGGGTGACGAACACTCGGCCTGGAACGAATACCAAGCCGCTCTGGCGCAAGATGCGAGTGAACCCGTCGCACACAACAACATCGCCGTGATTCTGATGGCCCACGGCCAGCTGCCCCAAGCCGAACAACACCTTCGCCAAGAGTTGGCGAAGAACCCGCGCTACATTCCCGCCCACCGCAATCTCGCCCTCGTGCTCCGGACGATGAAGCGTGTCGACGAAGCCGCCGCCGAGTGGCAACGCGTCCTCGACCTCGGCAGCAACGACCCCGAAGCCGCGCGCGAGCTGTCCGCCTTCTACCAAGACCGCGATTCAGGTAGGACCCAGGATCGCTGAAGCTGCGATTGCCTTTCACCACTGCGCGGTCGCTTCCAGTTTAGCCAGTCGGCGATCCACCCAACGTGCTTGCTCCCGGAACAAGATCGATGGTCTTCCTCTCCTATTGCGAGAGACAATCCACACCGCGGGAAGTTCCGGAGATCTCGTGGCGGTGCGCCGCCTCCTGCGGCACCTACAGTGCGCTACGCATTTCGCCCTACCGGCATGCGGATCCATGTTGTAGGACCAAGGCAGTCCACTATTTGACGCGCATGAACCACTTCACCGATTGGAGCTTCCCATGGCACTCATCCCACTTCGTCCGCTGCTCGACCACGCCGCACAGAATGGCTACGGCGTCGCTGCCCTGAACGTCAACAACATGGAGCAGATTCAGGCCATCATGGAGGCCGCGCGCGCCACGCAGAGCCCGGTCATCGTCCAGGCATCACGCGGCGCCCGCAAATTCACCAATGACAATTTCCTTCGCCACCTGATGCTGGCCGCCGCCGAGCTTTATCCCGAGCTGCCCATCGTCATGCACCAGGACCACGGCAATTCCGTCGAGACCTGCGTCAGCGCGATCCGCTACGGCTTCACCAGCGTCATGATGGACGGGTCGCTGGAGGCCGACGGCAAGACGCCGTCGAGCTACGAGTACAACGTCGCCGTTACCCGCGAAGTGGTCAACATCGCGCACCGATTCGGGGTTTCGGTCGAGGGCGAGCTCGGCTGCCTGGGCTCCCTCGAACACGGCACCGGGGAGAAGGAAGACGGCCACGGTGCCGAGGGCAAGCTGTCGCTCGACCAACTGCTGACCGATCCGAATCAGGCGGTGGATTTCGTCCAGCGCACGGGCCTTGACGCACTGGCCGTCGCGGTTGGCACCAGCCACGGCGCGTACAAATTCTCGCGCAAGCCCACCGGCGACGTGCTCGCGATGAAGCGCATCGAGGAAATCCACGCGAAGTTGCCGAATTGCCACTTGGTCATGCACGGCTCTAGCTCGGTACCCGCCGAGCTTTGCGCCGTGATCAACAAGTACGGCGGCGCAATGAAAGAAACCTACGGCGTGCCGGTCGAGGAGATCCAGCGCGGCATCCGGGCCGGCGTGCGCAAGATCAACGTCNNTTCGATCCGCGCTACTATCTGACCCCGGCACGCGCCGCCATGCAGAAGGTTTGTGAAGAGCGCATGAAGCAATTTGGTCAGGCCGGCCAGGCCAGCAAAGTCCCTGTGGTCTCCCTCGACGACATGGCGAAGGCCTACCTGGCGGGCAAGTATGGCGATAGCGCGAAGCCGGGCGAGCAGGCAGCACAGGCCAAACGCTAGCGAGCTTGCAGAGCGGGCAGGGCCATTCTGCCCGCTCTTTTTTTGCATGATGGCATGTCCAACCTCCCTCAAACGTGTGATTGTAGAGACATCTCGGATCTGGCGATGGACCGAAGGGGCGGAGATTCGGGGTTTCTCATCCGCACTGACTTTGGTGTCCTAGGTCTGTTCAAGTTCGCGCCACGTTCTCTGGAGGTTTCATGCGTTTCGCAGTACTTGCTTTTGCCATCGTTCTCACCATGTCTGCTTGCGGTGAAAATCCGGCGACAAGTGGCGCCGG
>PMLH01000473.1 GCA_003159055.1 Myxococcales bacterium | reverse complement strand
GAGCCCGATCTGCCCGAGCACGCGGAAGCCCGTAAGCCGCAACGCCAGGAACGAGCCGATGTTGACGAGGGTCGACAGCGAGCCGATCGAGAAGACCTCGTGCGCGGCCCGATGCCCGGCGGTCTTGGTCTTGCGATCGACGAAGAGCAGATACACCGCGCCCTGGTCGACGGTGATGGAAACCAAGGCACCGCCGAAACCCAATGCGAGTGCGGAGATGTCGCTTTCGATCAGGGTGTACACGAAAAGCGCCAGGCAGCCCCCGGCCAGCGCGGGCAGCAGAGCGAAGACACCCAACCACGGGCGCGGAAAGCACGCCAGCAAGAGCAAGGCGATGCCGATGGTCGACGCAAGCATCGCCAGATTGGCGTCGCGCATGACCAGGCCTTCGTTGTCGATGGTGGCACGGTAGCCGCCCACGGGGGTCAGCAAGATCCCGGCCCCAGGCTCGCCGGTCTTGGTGGACTCGAATCGCCGTGCAAGCCCCGACAGAAGATCGTCGATGGCATGCGAAATGCGGGTATCGCGCGTCACGTCCCGCGGTGTGGCCGCAACCAGCAGGTTCTTCCCGTCGGCATCGAGGATGTGCCCTTTCTCGATGCGAGCCTGTTGGGTCGGCACCAGGTCCCCCAACCTGGCCAGGGCCATTTCGCCCAGGCCCAGCGGGTCAAGGGCGATGCGAGCAGCGGCGCCGATGCCGGCCAAATCGGAGACGTCGGCCGCAAGGCTCTGCAGGCGTGCGTCGACCGCGGCTGGGGATAGCCGGGGAGCAACGTCCTTCTCCAACTGCTCGCGCGAAAAAAGCACGGGTAGCTGCGACGGCAGATTGGTGTACAGCGACGTCATCCCTCGCGCCGCCGCCGCGGTGCCCACGGTCGAGAATAACCCCGAACGGTCGAGCTCCGCGACCAGCAGGTCGCCTGCGGCGATGAGCGCCTCGGGATTGCTGCTTCCGTCGCGAAGGCTCAGGTTCACCACGACACGGTCCAGCGAGGTGTGGCGAGCCAACACCTGACGGGCGCTTTCGAACGCCACGTTACCGGTCGGCACGGCCGAGGTGATGTCGGTGTCGATGCGAAGGCGTCGCTGCCCGGCCCATGCCAGGAGCCCCGTCGCCACGCACGCGAGCAGCAGCACGCGCCAGCGAATGGTGGACTCACGTGCCATGGGCAGAGTCCTTTCCCAACTGCCGTCGCCGCCCGAATCGCGGAATCAATCGGCTGACGATGAGCCGCGCAAACGTCGCGCTGTTGCGCCCAAAGTCGCGCCACGGTCGAAAATGCGAAACTCGCCCGCCCGGCGGATTGTAGACGACCGTCACCGGCACTTCGCAAATCGGGATACCGGCGCGGCGGGCGTGGACCAGAACCTCGACCTCGAACTCGAAGCGGCGAGCTCGCGTCGGCAGCGCCAAGGTCTCCTCGACCGGATACACGCGAAAACCCGACTGTGAATCGGCCAACACCGGTCCCCCCGAAGCCCAGATCCAAAATCCCGAAAACTTTCGCCCCGCTCGGCTGGTCCAGGGCACATGCGCTTGATCCATGTCGCTGCGATGACCAAGCACGAAGCGACTCTGCGGCCCCGACTGGCCACTGTCCCAAAGTGCGGCCAGCAACCCCCGTGCGTCGTCGGGATTGTGCTGACCGTCCGCGTCGACGGTGACCACGAATCTGGCTTGGATGGGCGGCGCCGCAGCGGCAGCGAGCCCGGTCAGAATCGCCGCGCCCTTGCCCCGATTTTCTGGGTGTCGAACCACGACCGCGCCCGACAGCCTCGCTACCCTGTCGCGGGTTTCGTCGGTCGAACCGTCGTCAACCAAGACAACCGGCGCGCCACTCTGCAGCGCGACCTTGGCCACCCGCTCGATGTTGCGTGCGTGGTTGTAGACCGGAATCACGAATGCAAAGGCGGCCCCAGCGTCGGCAAATCGCGCGTGCAGATCTTGCCAGGACGGCGAAGCATCATGCATTACGGGAGCGCACGAAAAATCAGCGAGGTGTTGATCCCGCCGAAAGCAAAGTTGTTGTTCATGCCGATCTTGATAGGTTCTTGCCTCGCGCTGCCCAAGACGTGGTCGAGTGGCGGGATGGCGGGATCTGGCTCGTCGAGATTCTTCGACACCGCCATGAATCCGTCCTGCATCATCAGGATGGTCGCGATGGATTCAATTGCGCCGCTGGCGCCGAGGGTGTGGCTCAAGTAGCCCTTGAGCGCACTGATGGGAACCCGGTTTCCGAAGATTCGGTGAACCGCTTCGGCCTCGGCAGCGTCGCCAACATCGGTCCCGGTGGCATGGGCGTTGATGTGGTCGATGTCGTCCGCGGCCAACTCGGCATCGCGCAAGGCACCGTTGATGGCGATGCAAATCCCTTCCGGGTCGGAGTTCGTCGGGTGGGTTCCGTTACAGCTAGAGCCATACCCGATGACTTCGGCGTAAGTCTTCGCGTCGCGCTTCTTGGCGTGCTCGTACTCCTCCAAAATCAGGCACCCTGCACCCTCACCCACCACCAGCCCGTCGCGCCGCCGATCGAACGGCCGCGGCGTCTTGTCAGGCGTGTCCGAATAGCCTGCCGACGTCGCGCGCATGATGTCGAAGATGCCCGCGTGCAGAATGTGCAATTCCTCGGCGCCGCCGCCAATGCAAATCGGGGCGCGTCCGAATCGCACCTGCTCGTAGGCGATGCCCACCCCGTGCGACCCGGATGTGCACGCCGTGCAGGAAGCGACCAAGGGCCCTTTGCAGCCGAACATCAGCGCGATGTTGGCCGCGCAGGTGTGGCTCATGAACTGCAGATAGCTCGACGCAAGCAGCCCGCGAATCGACTTGTCTTGGAGGATGGGGCGCAGGAACTCCTCTTGCGCGGCCGAGCTGCCCGCCGTCGAGCCGTAGGCAACCCCACAGGCAGGCGACGCGATGACGTCCGTGGGAATTCCTGAATCCGCGATGGCGTCGCGCACCGACAGCGCGGACAGTACGCCAACCCGGCCCATGGTCCGGCTGTGCTTGCGAGGGATTTCGCTGGCGTCGATGCCGTCGCAGGGCGCGCCGACACGCGTGCGCAACCCGTCCAGAGAATCCCATCCGGGCATGAAGCGAATGCCGCTCTTCCCTTCTAGGAACCCGGCGCGCATGGCCGCCAGCGTGTGGCCGATGGGCGAACGCAGACCGAGGCCGGTTACGACGACGCGATTTCCTCTGCTACTCATGGGGGGGCGCTCAGCATGCCAGGGGTCGGGTGCCGATGTCACGTACCATGCGCGTTGCCGGCGGGAAGCATTGCGACGGCCCAAGTGCCAGGTCCGGTATGCGCGCCCGTGGTCAGCGAAAGCGGGCCGATTCCGATCTCCGCTCCTGGCAAAGACTCCCGAAGACGTGGTGCCACCTCTCTCTCGACCCAGGCGCGGTTGTCGGTGAATTCCACCAAGAGATAGCCCTTGCCGCCCGACAGAGCCAAGGCTTGCTTCGCGCGTTCACAGGCAAACGTCAGTCTGTCCTCCGGCTTGCGCAAGAGCGCGACCTTTCGCGCGCCATCCGGCAATGGCGAAACCACGGGCGCCAGGTGCAACGCATCGCCAAACCACGCCCCGGCCTTGGAAAGACGGCCGCCACGAGCCAGGTACTCGAGGCGTTCGAGAAAGATGTATTCCTCGGCGCGACCCAAGGCCGCTTCGACGAAGGTCGCGAGCGTTTCGAGAGATTCCCCGTCGTGCGCCGCAAGCGCAGCCGCCCGGGCCACGACCGCAAGACGCCCTGATGCCGCCCCGCTGTCGACCACGGTCAGCCGCGTTCCCGCCGCGTGTGCCTTCTGCCAGGCCACCGCCACCGCATGATTCCCGGTGTAGACCGACCCCACGCAAAGGTAGAGCACGCTTGGCCACTGCGAGGTCAGCCGCTCGTAGTGCCGTTCGCGCTCGAAGGTTGAGGCCTGCGACGTGGAGACCCGGACCCCGCGGCGCATGGTCGCATACAGGTCGTCCGGGTCGATGCGGGTTTCGGGCAACGATCGGTCGCCGAAGTCGATGTGGCTGTCGAGCAAGGTGATGCCAAGCGCATCGGCTTCTCGTCGCGAGAGCGAGGCCGCGCCGTCGGTGACGATGTGGACTTCGCCGGCGTTGGCCACCGCGGGGCTTTGCGCCATCTGCTCGTGCAGGTCGTCCCAAGACCAGCGCACGACTTCGCCCAGGCGACCGAGCGCGCCTCGGGCTACCTCGACGTCGTCGGCGTGCAGGTGGATCTTCCACAGATCGCCTTCCCGCAGTGCGATGACCTCACGCCCAATGCGAGCAAGGACGTCGTCGGTGGACGAGCTGCCGTGAGGCAAACGCACGACCGCGTCGACGCAGAAACCAGTTTCCTCGTCCTTCTGTGCGTGGACCCGCTGAAAGCGAACCAGCGACTGGAACGATTGCGCAAGATCCTCACGTCCTGCGCCGAGGCCAAAATAGCTGCGCAACATCCCGTCCAGAAACACCAGCATGCCGAGAGCGCCGCTGTCAACGACGTTCGAGCGCCGCAGGGATTCCTGTGCCGTAACCGTCTGCCGCACGACCTCGGCGAGGCGCGAAAGCAGGCCGTCGGCGCCTACGCGCGAGATTCCCGCGCCGCCGCGCTCGGCAAGCACATCGAGCACGGTCAGCATCGTCCCCGGCTGAGGAATCGCGACCGCTTGCCTGGCCTGCGCGGCGCCGTGCACGCACCGGCCGGCAAGGTCATCACCCGTGCTCTCGTCGAGCAAACTGCGAATGAAGGCGCAGGCAATGTTTCCCGAATTGCCACGCGCCGAGAGAAGCAGACGTTCGGTCAGAACGGGGCCGGAAGACGACACGTCCCGCAATGGCGCGAGGCTGACGACCAGGTTGCGGCCGGTGTCGCCGTCGGCGACCGGAAACACGTTGATTCGGTCCAGCACCTCGGCCCATGCGCCGATCGACGCTGCACCGGCGGCCAACGCGGCTCGAACATCGCCGCTCTTGTTGCCGTCGGCCACCATCGCTAGGACGAGCCCTGCTTCGGCTCGGCAGCAAGCGCCCGTCGCATGACCTCGGGCAAGCGTAGCTCAAGCAGACCGTCGGATGCCCGCACTGCAGCTTGTTCGGTGCGACCCTTGGCGCAAAGCATGCCGGTCGCCACGTTTCGCAGCTCGAATTCGACCACCAAGCGGCAGTCACATTCGACAAGGACGGCTTTGCATTCGATTTCGTCACGAACCCGCAACGGCCGGATGTGCTTGGTCTGGGTTCGCGTGATCGGGAACACCATCCCGCAGATCTCGACGGACCGGTACAGGTCGATACCAACGTCGCACAGCATACGATCGCGAGCAGCGTCGAAGTACTTAAAGTAGTTTCCGTGCCACACCACCTGCATCGCATCCACGTCGCAGAACGGGACGGTGAACCGCACCACGGCAGACCGGCGATTTTCCACGGCGGCTAGGCCTCGTTCCCAAGGCTGCTCATGACCCGCCATTGCGTGCAGCTCCATGGCCATCGCGCGCTTGGCGGCGGCCAAGATGCGCCAGCACTGGTCGACGGCGATGATGAAGTGGGTCGGGACCGACCGCCAAGGGCTCGGACGATGAGTGGGACATGCTGCAAACGCGCGCCAGTCTGCACGTCTGGGCCCGGAAGCGCAAGCGCCGCAGGCGCCATTTACGCAGGACTACGCGCTGGCAAAGGCTTGCTTGCGACCGCGTCGGAGAGCCCAGCCTTTTGCCAGTTTTCCCGACGGGCAAAGTCGTAATAGTGCCAGTACTGGACCAGCACCGACATTGCGCGCGACACCAAACGCGGGTTGATACGCCACGCGCTCTTCGCCACGTTCCAGAACATTCGCCGCACCGGCGGCGGAACCCGGAACAGGAAATGGCGCAAGACCCGCAAAATCAAGAACAGGCGGTACAGGGTCTTCTTCTTGGTCGAGTACAGCGAGGTGAAATAGCGAACGCCACGCAGCCACTTGACCAGGCGCCTCTCGAAGTTCTCGGGCTCGTACAGGCGCTGGAACAGTGCCTTGTGCCCGAGGTACAGCTCGTCCAAGGTCATGCGCTTGGGAAGAATGTTGGTGGTCAGGTGCCAGAAACCGCGAAAGTCCTCCAGCAAGCGCCCCTCCGACTTCATCCGCTCGTACAGCGCCGTGTTCTTCGGTGCATTCAGCACGCTGACCGACGCGATCGGACTGCCGGTGTCGTCGAGGAAGCGTTCGACCTCACCGAACACATCGGTCGTGTCATGGTCGAAGCCCACGATCATGCCGACAAACGGCATGATGCCGTAGCTGGAAATGCGTGGGATGACCTGGCGCGGATCGAAGCGCGCCATTTGGCCCTTGTTGACCTCGTCCAGGCATTCCTTGCGAGTCGTCTCGAGGCCAAGAAAGATCACGCTGAAGCGCGCATCCGCCAGCAACTTGAGCAACTCCTCGTCGTCGCCAATGGCGACGGTGGCCTGCGTGCTGAAGGAAAGCGGCCGATCCAGGGTGCGATTCCACGCGACAATCTCGCGCAAGAGTTCGAAGGTGAAGTTACGGTTGATGAAGAAGTTGTCGTCGGAAAAGAACACGGTCTCGGCGTCGCAGGCGTGCGCGTTCTTCACCTCGGTCATGATCTGCGGAATGCTCTTGGTGCGGAACTTCCGCCCCACCAGGCGCACGACGTCGCAAAAGTCGCAGTTGTTGGGGCATCCGCGGCAGGTCTGCACGGAGAAGTACAGATAGTCGCGTCCGTTGATGTACGAGAGATCGGGCGCCGGGCTTTCCGCGAGGTCGATGAGCTCCTTCTGCTGGTAGAGGGGCTCGGCAGCGCCGGCAAGCCAGTCGCGCAAAAAGCGCGGCCAGATCTGCTCGGCCTCGCCGAGGAACAGGTGGTCGGCCATGGCGCGCGCACGCTCTGGATCGAGCGTCGCGCACACGCCTCCAATAGCGACCTTCACCCCACGAGCCCGAAAGGCTGCGCTCAGCTCTTGCATGCGGTCGGCCTGCAAGGTGTAGCCGGTGAGGGCGACCAAGTCGCATGCCTGGTCCATGTGGACGGGCGACAAGTTCTCGTCGCAGAATGTGTACTCGATCTCCAGATCCTTGGGCGTCAGGGCAGCCAGGGTCAGCAAGGCCGAATTGGGCATCAAGGTCTTGTGCTTGCCCACGATATCGAGCGTCCCCTGCATCGCCCAGAAGTTCTCGGGCGTCTTGGGATTGATGAGGTAAATGCGCTTCTTCTGCGTTGTCATGCGAGGAACACCACCTGCTGCCATAGCCCAATCTGGCGCGCGTTAGCAAGCTACCGTGTGTCAGCAGATCTGGCTGTCTTCCTAGGAGCCAACATGGCCAACAGACTCTCCACCGTCGGTTTCGTCAGTATTCTCCCCTTTTCTGTCGCCTGCGCGTCTGGCGGAGCGACCGGAACGTCCGAGGGGCGACCGAAAGCGCACTTGGGCGACACTCAACTCCGACATGCATTCACGCGTCAGCGTGCTGAAGACGGCGGCCAATTCCGGCGGCCTTGCGATGGATGCGTTCAATCGTATCCGTGCTGGGTCGCTCGCCGACCGCTCGAAATTCTACCAAGACCTTGCGAGTGGCCCATTCTTCGGCTTCAACAGGTCGGGCGCGAAGGTGTCACAGGGCATGATTGACTGGTTCTGGCTTCAGGGAATGCAAGCCGGTCAAAAGAACACACTTGATTGCATCAAGGCGTTCTCCGAAACGGACTTCACCGAGGATCTGAAGAAGTTCGACACGCCGACGCTGATTCTTCACGGCGATGACGACCAGATCGTCCCAATCGAGGCCAGTGCGCTCCGATCGAGCAAACTGGTCAAGAACGCCACGCTGGTCGTATACCCAGGCGCCCCGCACGGACTCACCGAAACGCACAAAGAGAAACTCAACACCGACCTGCTGACATTTCTCAAAGTTTGAGCAGGTGCGTTCGCGCAGGCGCATCCCGGAGAGCGACTTCTCCAGCTCAATCTACTTCGAATTGATTGGGAACTTACTTCATTGTGATTGAAACGTGCTGCGTTGCCATGGATTCGACCAGGGGGCAGGCGATACGGCTCACCACTCCGCGCTGAGAAGCCGATGGGCCGCCGCCGAATTGGGCACGCTTGCGCTGTGGCTACTTCTTGGCGGAAAGAACGACGGGGCCACGGCTGTCGGGAAACGCCGGTGCTCTCGCATCGCTGCCTCTCGACCGGTTGCGGACACTAAACAGGACGTGCTTTGTGAGCACACAGGAAAATCGCACCAGGCCGTAAACCAAGTCTTGCGTACGGCCCTGAAGGCGGTGCGCTGAGCGGGCCGGGTCACAGGACTTTCCTTTCATCTTGATTGAAGAGATCCGGCGTCTTGCTTGGTCTGCGATGCAAGTGCTGGAATCTGTTAACAATTCACCGACGGCCTGGATTCTGCATTGTTCGATTTGACAGGCTAGGGGGAAACAGTCAATAGGCCGCTTCCAAGAGGCGGTTGCATCAAACATCAGTCGAGAAAGGCATCAACATGCTTTGGACAGTTGCAGTGGTTCTGTTGGTTCTCTGGGGACTTGGTTTTGCCACTTCCTACACCATGGGCGGGTTCATTCACGTTCTCTTGATTCTGGCCGTCGTGGCAGTTGCGGTCCGCCTGATTCAGGGGCGACGGAAAGCGTGACCTATGCGCAGCGCAATCTGTCCGATCTGTGCCGAGCCCGCAGCAGAATTTGATCGGCGACCGATTCTCCGAGTTCAGCACAAAGACGCACAGCTCACGCATCGACTGAGCGAATGCAGTGGATGCCGTCACGTCTTCGTGAGCCCACAACCAACTGCCGAGGAACTCGCGCCGTTCTACGGCGATGACTACAACGTATTTGCTCCTGATTTGAGCGAGATCCGGATCGCTGCGCTCATCGACCGGGCGCATCGAGAGGATCGTTTCAACCATGCCCGGATCGTCCCCGGCGGGCGATACCTCGATGTGGGATGTGGTTTGGGAGAGAACGTTGCCGCTATGCAGCGGCTCGGCATGGATGCTTGCGGCGTCGAGCCGAGCCCTATCGCAGTGGAGAAGTCACGTGCACTGGGCGTCCGCGTTGCCTGCGGTTTTTTGCGTGACGCCCAGTACCCCGCCGACCACTTCGACTTGGTCACCATGTATCACGTGCTTGAGCACATCCCAGATCCGATGGAGGTACTCCGCGAGTGCTATCGCATCATGCGAAACGGCGCCGAGCTGGTGATCGGCATACCGAACATTGAGTCCCTCGTGCTGCGCGTAGTCGGGGCGCGGGACTGGACTGGGTTCGATCCGACACACATCCACTACTTTCGTTGGACTTCGATCGAAGCGGCCGTTCGCTCGGCTGGGTTCGCAGTGGCGAGGATCGAGACCGAGTCTATCCCGGCCTTCGTGGAAGGCAATCTCGCGGCCTGGGCGCGACGACGATTCTTCATCCCCTTCCGACTCACGATCGCGACGCACGCGTTGCGGCCACTCGCGCGGTTTCTCTCTCGGCGAGGGATGGCGCAAAAACGCGGCGAAGCCTTCGTGCTTGCATGTCTGAAGAACTAGGAGCCTATCGCGGTAACGGGTTTGCCGCTGTAGGCGGACCTGGCGTGTTGGCTACCATCCTCATCCGGAAGCCCTCTGTGGTCGCAGACCATCTCCGGCTGGCCCGCGCTGTGGCTGTCCAGCAAAGTCAAGCCGAACGGAATCGGGTACTTCGACAGAGATAGGGCTGCGCTCCTCGAGATCGCTCTCCCGCTCTTCTTGAAGATCCGCTCTACTCAGGCTAGAGAGCACCTCAGTCTGATTCGCCCGATTTCCAACTGTCATACGGTACCCCCCATGTTTCGACCACACATGTTCGTGTTCTGTCTCGGACTTTCGCTCCTGTCCTGCGCTTCGACGACCGTACGACCGCTGCGGGTTGTCGATTGCACGCAGGGGGACTATTGCGACACCCTGCACGAGTGGCCAGCCCCGTCCTGGTCGAACAAGCATGAGGCACTGTACTGGCGCGGAGTCAGGTCCATATTGCTAGAGATGGCGTGTGGGAAGATGGTGGCCAGGGGGCGGAAGCTGGCGTATCTGGCAGACAACGAGCTGTCGGTATCCTGTGCCAACAGCGGCACGCGGTTCCATCGCGTGAAGGATCGGGATGACGCGGATCGGCTGCTAAGGGCGGGGCGAATTGACTATTTGGTGGAATTCGAGAGAGCCAACGGATCCATGGTCAATGGTGGAATTCAGGTGCCGTTCTCGGCGAGCTTCTACGGAAAACCCAGGAGGAAAGGCACAGATCCACGGCTGGAAGGGGTTGACTCTTACCTGATCGTCCAGACCGATTCGATGGCTGAGGTGCGCCTCATTTCGAGGGCGGTACTCTAGGAAGGAAGCAACAATGAATGTGCGATTGTTGATGGCAAGCATCTCGCTGGTCATGCTCGTGGCTTGCAATGGCACCACAAGTACGCGTGGCGGCGGCTTGGGTGGGAGCTCCGGCGGCGCCACGAGCGCCGGTGGCACGACCAACTCCGGTGGCACGGCTGCCTCTGACGCGGCGAGCAGCTCCGGCGGTGCCACCGCCAAGGATGGCGCCATCGGTAGCGGTGGGGTCACCGGCTCCGGCGGCACCTCGACGGCGGTGGATGCAGCAAGCAGCGGTGGTGCCACTGGCACGGCTGGCGCGGGTGCAGATGTCGGCGCAAGGGGAAATGGTGGATCGAGCGCGGCCGGCGGCTCGACGGGAGCGGCTGGTTCGCAGGGGATCGGGGGCACCACCGGCGCCGGCGGCGCGGCTACCGATGCGGGGGCCAGCTACTGGAAGCCGGCTGCCAACACCACCTTCTACTGGGATCTCGCAAACGCACCGCCGGACAACACGAAGAACGTCGGCGCCTACGATATCGACGGGTGGAACAACACGGCTGCGGAAGTCACGACCCTGCACGGGTTAGGGATCAAAGTGGTCTGTTATATGGACGCCGGAACATTTGAGCCGGGCAGGCCCGACTCGAATGCTTTTCCAGCGAGTCTCAAGGGAAGTGCGGTTTCGGGATGGCCTGGGGAATATTGGCTGGATGTAAGGCCTTCCGGGCCGAACTACCCGACCTTGCGGTCGATCATGCTGGCCAGGTTTCAGGTGTGCAAGGACAAGGGCTTCGACGCGGTCGAGCCCGACAACATGGACTCGTACCAGAATGACCCTGGCTTCTCGACCACGGCGCAAGACCAGCTGAGCTACAACGAGTGGGTCGCGCAGACGGTCCACAGTTTGGGCATGGCCGTCTTTCAGAAGAACGATCTCGATCAGATCCCGACGTTGGTAACGTATTTCGATGGAATTCTCGACGAGGAATGCAACAAGTATTCGGAGTGCGGCACGCTCGCGCCGTACACGCAAGCTCAGAAGCCAGTTTGGAACGCGGAGTACAGCGAGGACGGAGAAACCACGGGTGGGTTCTGCTCGACTGACGTCAGCGCCAAGATCATTGGAGCGCTTTTCTCGATCAATCTGGACGGCAGCGAGTTCAATCCCTGCACGAATGACGTGGGCAGGATCAACTAACGGTGTCCGATCGCTTCCATTTTATGAACGCACGCTCCAACCGTAGCTCGCCGACGGTGGCGGCGCCATGGTATCACACACTCGGTCTTCAAGTTGATAGCGCGTGGGCGGCCGGTCTTGTGCTGATGTAGCTCAGAACCAGCACCCAAAAACAAAGTACGAGATTGAAAAGCGGAATCTGCAGCGGCGCTGGCAGGCAGTAGATGATGGCCACGGCCGGAATCCAAACCGCCCACGTAGACATGAGCGTCACCGGCATGGAAAAGGTCATGAAATCGAACCTCATCCTCGACTTCATCGCTCTCCAGGAGAAGGCGCTCTCCTTCCACATGAAGGCCAGTGCCGACGTCGGGGCCGCCCAGATGGGGTTGTATACGAATTGATCCACCAGCACTTTTCGCACGATGGTCCCTGGGTCCGCATGGTTCCCAAAGAGGTGCGCCTGCAGGCGATAGAACAGATCGACCTCGACGCCCTTGTAGGCCCAGAAGAGCGTGTAGAAAGCGAGCTCGACCGCCAACCGATGGCGACGAATCCTTCCCTTGACCATGAGCAAGAGAAACGGGATAGCACCGCCAAAGAACGCCGTGGTCGTCGCCGAGAAGGCGATACCGTAGCGGCTCTTCCACATACCGATGTTCGCAAAGACGGCGTGGGCAGAGGGCGACATCCAGTCTACGCAAACGAGCAGGAGAGCAAGAATCCACAGCGCGAGCCCTGGCAGAGCATTTTGTTTCATGCCGGCCAGTCCCGAGGCCAGGACCCGTCTTTCGTCGAGTTTCATTCTACGTCCGCCCAAGACGCGCAAGAGAAGAGTAGACCGTTCCAAGGTGTGGATCCATGCGCGTGGACCGTTCCGGGTGGCACCGATTTGGGTCGATCTAGATCAGGCTCTTTCCACGGCATTCAACGCCGTTGGGACTTGGTCCGGCGAGGACCATTTCGACCAGCTCAGCTCCTTCAGCGGCTGGCTTTCGCCAAGCGCTACAACCACACAGGGCTTGAGCGCACAGGCCTCGGGAACATATCCGACGAAAGTGGAACGGCGGCATCCTCCCAGGGGGCCCATCAGAATTGTCCGAAGAATTTGGCGATCTCGGCGCCGGCGAAGCTGGGGATGGCGTGGCCCTCGCCGGTCACCGGGCACCAGATCACCGGGTAGCTGCCCGCGGTGCACTGGTTGTACACGGTGCAGGTCACGTTGACGGACGCGGCATCGCCGATGCGGGCCGTGTCGACGAGATCGATGGTCGACGTGTTGGTGGTGTCGCAGCCGTTGTTCGCGACGATCATGTCGCGTGCGGTGATGTCGCCGGAGATTGGTACGGTGGTGTCGGCATCTCCGTGCGTGATCCAGGCCGCGATGGGCTTGGCCACGCACGAGCGGGTGCTCCCGAACATGCTGCCCGACATCGAACCGATGGCGCGGAAGACGTCGGGCATCTGGCAGGCGATGGTCTCGGACATCATCCCGCCGTAGCTCATGCCGTCGGAGAAATAGCGGGCCTTGTCCACGCAGAGATTGGTTCCCAGCCAGGTGATCATGGCCTTGACGAAATTGATGTCCTGGCCGCCGGTGTTGGGCCATCCGTAGTCGGTGCCCGCTTCAGACCCGGAATCGAGCCCCTGTGGAACGACGTAGATCGCGCTCGGCAGACCGGACTGGACGCCATAGAGCGCGTAACCGCCGCCATACGGGGATCCGGTCGGCAACAACGAGGCCGCGGTGCCACCACGACCGTGGTAGGTGAACACGACTGGCGCCGGCTTGGTGTTGTCGTAGCCGGAGGGCAAGACCACGAAGTACTGCCGCGTCTTGCCGTTCACGTCGAGCGTGCATGGTCCGGTCGTGGTGTTGTTGCACGCGGACGGCAACGCCTGGCCGCACCCCGAGGTGCTGACCGGCGCAGCCGCGTCTGTGATTGAGCCGTCCCTGCTGGTCCCACCACCGCTGCCCACCGTGCCGGCTGTGCCAACCTTGCCACCGCCGCCGATCGCGCCGCCGCTGCCCGACTTGCCACCGCTGGCGACCGCGCCGCCGCTGCCCACGATGCCACCGCCGGCGACCGTGCCACCGCTGGCGACCGTGCCACCGCTGCCTCCTGCGCCGCCCTTCGTCGACGATCCGCCGTGGCCTGCACCACCGCCGGTGCCCTTGCTTCCACCATTCCCGTCAGTCGCCGATGGCGGAACGCAGGCCAGTCCCGTGAGACACAAACATCCGCACAGAGCCAGAGAGGACAAATGCTTCATTGCAACATACTCCGTTTGATTGCGGTCATCTAGTTAGGGACAGGAACTGGCGAGGTCTGCTACTGAAATCTGCTTTATTTGGGTCGACGATGCCACCGCGCCCAGCTCTTCGGCCCTGATCGTCAGGCAATACTTGTCCTCACTGCTGTACGCGCAGGTCCCACATGCGGCACTGACTTGAGAAAGGAGGCCGCACGCCCCTTCGGCCGTCGGCGGGTTCACCTTGGGGAAAAGGGGATAAAGCTCGCCGAAATCGATGGTGGCCTCGAAGATTCCGCTGCTGGCAGCGGTGTCGCGCGGCAGGACGTCGGTGAGCTTCAAGTCGTGCACTGTGCTGTGGACCGTGATCGGCGCCCCGGCGTCCGTGTTGTTGGACACCACGACCATCGGGAACTCAGATACCGAAATCACGTTTGGCTGCTGGGACTCGTTGGTCGTCGTTTGTGTGGTCGCGTTGCACAGGTTCTGCTGGCCGCCGTTTGCGGTTCCCAACGTCACGGTTAGATCGCTGCCCGTGCCCGCCTGTAGCCCAATCAGGAACTGGGGGACGACGAGCCCAACTTGCTGGCCGAGCCCCCTCGGTTTCGCCCAATCCTCCACTGGGATGGTGAGCACGTAAGTCTTCCCAGCCCACTGTGAGCTTGGGCCCTGGTTGCTGCCGCAACCAACGAGTGCCAGGCCAACTGAAGATATCAGGAACGCTGCTACGGTTGTTCGCATTACGAAGAGCTCCAAATACGGGAAGGTGCGCCTGGGGAGATTCGTGCTTAGGCCCAGGGTCGCGCTCAGGTCCAGAAGCGATGTGGGCACGATAGTCGTAATCGCTGCGTATGCCAAGGCCCAAGACAAGGTTTACAACGTCGACACCGAATCCTGCGCACCGATTGCAGCGCGTGCTGCATTTGCCGGATTTTTTCGCCGTTGCGCGGCCGGCAGAATCGTCGAGAGCTGAACCATGCGATTGGCGTGGCACCGGCAGGGTCTCGAGGGCGCGAAAACGGTCGCGAGTGGCTGCATTCGACTAGCGTCGCGAGATGCTTTCAGCTTAAATGTGCCCCATGAATTTCGGCAGTGAACGCGCGAGATCCGCCTGGCCGACAACGCGGGCGATGGCCTTTCTCTCGTCGCTGTCGCTGCTTGCCGCGTGCGAGACCACGGACCCCAAACCGGACGGCGGTCTGAAGGTCAACGGCGACATCGTCATTGCTGACGTGAACAACTACAAGCTCACCAACACGCTCACGATTCCTCGGGTGCAAACCGCGAACCAGGCCGACCTGCAGATCTGTTGGGATGGGCTTACGAAGGATCTGCTGTGCCACGCCGTCAATCCCGTCGACGATATCGGCAGCGTGACCTTCTTGCAGATCAAGGACCTCAGCGAAGCCGATGTCCAGAAGGATCTCTCCACCGGCAAGACCTTTTCCACGAGCGTCAACCACTCTGGGTTGTACACGGTGACGTCGAACGGCTCGACCTGCGCGAGCCTGTCCAGCTTCTTGGAGGGCAAGAACCCGCTTGTGCCGACCCAGGACTATGTGGCTGGCAGCAACTTCGTGTACATGCTGCTGTTTGCGGCAGGCACCAACCTGGGCGTTAATTCCAAGTCCATGATGTTCATCGAGCCCACGGGGACCGATACCAAGGTGTCCGCGCCGAGTGGCTGTGGCATCGGCGTCTTCAAGGCCGATCTCACCACCATCGCCTGGGTTCACGCCCCCAAGAATGGGCGGCACGTGGCCGACTGGAGCCAGGTCACCTCCGACGGGCTCGGCAATAAGTACCTCTACTCTTCCATCGATACCCTGCAACTCGGTTTCTACCAGGGCGAAACCACGGCCACCCTGCAGGACAAGTTCGTCGATCTCGATCGGATCGCGACCAGGTTCTACGAGATGTCCCTTTCAGGAGCGGCGAGCGCAGATCTGAACGGCGCAACCAGCAAGACTGATGGGCCTTTCAAGGGCTTCGACTCTACGGACGGCGTCTGGGCCTTGGCTCTCCGCTGCAGCGGTTGTTCGGCTCCCGCGCCACTCATCGTCGCCATCCTCGAGCCAACATCTTGATTTCCGACACGGACCCCTTCCACCCCTGCTGCTCTCATTGATGATGAAGTCACTCATTGCCGCCTTGCTACTGCTTGGGGGGGCGCTTGTCGCCTCGGACGCTCTCGCCGACGGGGGCTACTACGCGGGCACGCTCGGGGCCACTGCCACCGGACGCGGCGGGGCTGTCACTGCCAAGGCCGACGACCTCACCGCCGTGTCCTACAATCCCGCCGGGCTGGCCAAGCTCGACGGTGGCATCATCCAACTGGGCAACACGGCCTCGTACAACTATTACTCGTATTCCCGGGCAGCGACGCTGGACTACGGGCATCCGGATGGCACGACTGGGCAGCCACCCTTGGTCACCTTTGACAAGGTATACAATCGGACGCCGTGGCAGGCCCTCGATCCTCTGATTGGTGTCGCCTCGAAATTCGGCCTCAAGGACTGGGGATTTGCCCTGGCCGCGTACGCCCCGCCCGGTATCAGCAAGGAAGAATTCCCGCAGGGATCGAGCAATTCGCCCAGCGCAGGCGGACAGCGCTACCAGATGATCAGCCGCGAAGCCATGATCCTCGAATACGTCGCGAGCCTGGCCTGGAAGTATCAAGACGTCTTCGGCATTGGCGCCAGCGCGCAATGGATCTACGTGCCCCGGCTCAACTACTCACTCATGATTGATGGCACCGTTTTCAACCAAGCCGCCAATCCGGTGTCGAGCGACTACGACATTCTGGCCACCATGAAGGGCTCGTCGGCGTTCACCTTCAACGCAATTCTCGGCGCCTTCTATCGACCCGCGCCGTTTCTCGAATTCGGAGTTTCGGGCCAGGTGGTGCCGGCCAACATCGTGGCCAAGAGCACGCTCGACGTCACCCCGATTGGTTCGGCGGTTGGGAGGGTTAGCCTGGTCAGAGGCAACCAGGAGGCCAACGACGTCACGGTCACCATGCCCCTGCCCATGGTCTTTCGCGCCGGTAGTCGCTACCGACACTTGGACGGGGCGCGCGAGGTCTTCGACATCGAGCTCGACGTCGACTACGTAACCTGGTCGCGCGTGAATCGATTCACCGTCGAGACCAATGGGCTCACGGCCGTGAGGGGGGCGGACAAGATCAAGCTTGGAACCATCAATATCGACAAGCACTGGAAGGACCAGGTGGCCTTCCGGCTCGGCGGTGACTATGCGGTTCTTCCCCATCTGTTGACGTTGAGGGCGGGCGCCTACTACGAATCAGCGGTTTCGGATGGGGCCTACGACAGCGTGGACTTTCCGACCGGGGCACAGATTGGCGGCGGCGTGGGCACGTCGGTATTCCTGGGAAAGCTGGAGGTGGTGCTCGCCTATCAGCTTCGCGTCCAACCCAGCGTCTTCACGTCCGAAAAGAACGCGCGTGGCTACCAACAAGTGCCAGGGAGCAAGTGCCAGCCACCGTACACCGACCAGAACAATTGCAACGCCAACCTGCTAAATCAGCCGTCTCCGGTGGTCAACGCCGGAGCCTACAGCGCTGCTTCTCAGTTCCTTGCCCTCGACCTACTCTATCACTATGGCTTGTAGCAGCTGTTTGCCCGGAGAAACCATGAGAAGCGCGAAGGCTCGTTTTTTGTTCGCCACCACGGGAGTGTGTTTGCTGATAGGGTCGCTCGCAGGCATCAGCATGGCCGAAGGCCCATTGCCATCCTTGGATTCGAGTGACCTGGCGCAGGGGCCGTATGCGTACATGCACATGCTCCTGCAGAAGACCTTTCTGAAGGTCAATGTTGCCACCATCGAGGTGCGCGTCGACAAGCCGACGCAGACTCACCTTTCGGGGCTGGCCACGGGGCAGCCGTATTCCGAAGGTCTTGCCGACCAGTTGGCTCATGCAGCCATCGGCGCCGAGCGCGCCGTGGTGCAGATGAAGTTCAAGCGCGATGTGTCGCTTGACCGATGGATTGGCGTGGTTCGGGAAAACCTCGAGCAGGCTCGCAAGGCCGGCCTCATTGATGCCGGCATCGAGCAGAAGGTTGGCCAGGGCTTGGCGCAGTCGTTTTCAGCACTGAAATCGCGCGGCTATGAAAAGAGTGATCGCTTGATCTATGCCGTGGCTCCCGGCTCGCTGCACACCGCGGTGGTTTCGGAGTCGGGCCAGGTCCTGATCGACAGGATCGATCAGGATCCTGGTGCTCGCAAGGCCGTGATGGCCTGCTACTTCGCAAAGGGCAGCGACTTTCGCGAGTCTCTCCTCCGGTCGTTATGGGGGGGGGGCCGATGAAGTGCCTTGTCTAGACAGGATCGGGTTGTCACGATCAACGGTTGAAAAGATGTCGAACCAGTGAGTTTGCCGGTGAGTCTGCCGGAGCTGTATCTATCCAAGCCGGGCGTTTGCTTCCCAGGTGCCCCGGTCGATAACGCTGAAACCATCCGCCGGGTGAAGGCGAGATTCCAAGGCACGGAGAAGGAATTTTCCAGGCTGGCGTCCGCCATCGAACACGTGTTCAGCCTATGCAAGACCAAGCAGCGCTATCTTGAATTCGATGCGACCGGCCGGGTCGCCGACTTCGCCGTGGCTGCTGGTAAGCAGTGTCTGGAAAGAAACGCGGTTTCCACCGACGAGATCGATCTGGTCATCTGTGGTGGCATTGCCCGCCAGTACTTCGAGCCTGCCACCGCGATGGAGGTTGCGGCCAAGCTGGGGCTCAAGCGAACGCACGCTTTTGACGTGACCTCGGCATGCGTGGGGCATTTGGAGGGGATCCAGGCCGCGGCCGCATACCTCGGCCTTCACCCAGGCTATCGAACAGCCCTGATCTGCACCTCCGAGCTCTCACGGCATTTCCTGAGTTACGACATTCAGAAGGTTCGAGAGCTGCACATGAAGTCGGCCGGGTTGACCGTGGGCAATGCCGCCGCGTGCATGCTCCTGCGCTCGAAGCCTTTCCCCGGCGGGGGCATGCGGCTGCTCGCGATCGACACAATCACAGTTCCCGATCATTGGCATTTGTGCCAAGTTCCTATCGACGGAACGCTCTTTTCTTCCTCGGTGGAGCTCATGCGTTTGGCTAAGATGATTCCGCCCTGGGTGAGAGACCGCCTAGCCGCCATCGGGTTGAAGCCCGCAGATATCGACCACTACATCTTTCACCAACCGAGCGAAATCATGGTCCGCAGAATCTTGCAAGGCATAGGCGTGGATCCCGCGAAGGGGGTGTACACCCATTCCCTGTACGGCAATACCGCGAGCGCTAGTGTTGGCGTCACCTACAACCGTCTGCTCGAAGAACGAACTGTCCGCGTGGGTGACAAGCTTATTCTCGGTAGCGCGGCGGCAGGCTTCTCGATCGTGGCGGCGACCGGGGTGTGGACCGCAAAGGAGGTCACCAATGTCTAGAGCGCCGAAAGGGTCTAGCTCAGCACTATCTCGGGCAGCGCTGTTCTCCGCGTGGTTGGGGGCGGCGCCTGCTTGGGCTGCTGCGGGAGCCGTTGCTCCCGACCATGGCTCGTCATCCGCGGGCTCTTCCACCTCCACTCCGGATGCCGGCCCGGCGAGCGGCGGATCCACGGCTTCCCCGTCGACCGAGGGCGAGTCGAGTGGCGGAGCGGGCTTGTTCGAACAAAGTGTCTCTTCCGTGGGCGCCGCCTCGCCGGACACGCCCAAGTCGGCCGCGGCTGCAGCGAGCTCGTTTCAGTTGAGCGGCTATACCCGGGGCGATTTCTACGTTGGCAAGGTTCCTGGTTATGCCCAAGGCAGCATGAAGGCGGGCTATGGCGAGCTGTCCCTGATCTCTCGCGCCAAGAAAGACGCCATGGGGGACGCATTCGCCGAAGTGCGTTTGCGCTACGGCATGCAGGGCGACCCCCAGCAGGAGGTCACGGTCGACGTGCGCGAGGCGTATGTGAACGCGTATCTCGGACCGCTCGATCTTCGACTGGGCAAGCAGATCGTGGTCTGGGGCCGTGCGGATCTGCTCAATCCGACCAGCAACATCACGCCGGTCGATTTTCGCATTCGCTCGCCCATCGAAGACGACCGTCGCATCGGCAATGTTGGTGCGCGAGGGTTCCTGCGTCTTGCCCCGCTCCCGATGCGGCTCGAAGGCGTGTGGATGCCGAACTACGTGGCCAGCGAGGTTCCCACGGTCGCGTTGCCTCAATACGTGAGCTACGATACCCCTCGCTACACCAAGACCGATCTCGATCGGGGGCTCCTGGCCGGCCGTCTGCATCTGGAGCTTCCCTCGATCGAAATGTCAGCGTCCTACCTGCACGGCTACGCCCCCATGCCAGGGCTCTCGCTCAGTAGCCTGACCATCAATTCGACGAATCCTCAAGTCCTGATCGCGCGGACCGCCTACCGGCAGCAAGTGGTTGGTTTCGATTTCTCGACTGCAATCGGTGACATCCTCGCGATTCGAGGCGAAGCCGCCTATCGACGGCCCTATTCATATCAGAATCGCATCAATGCTCCGCACCCCGATCTTCAATACGCGCTCGGCGGGGATCACACTTTTGGCTCGGTCAGCGTCATCGCGCAATACGTGGGCCGTTATGTCTTCAGCTGGGTCAAGGAGCCGGGAATAGCCCATGCCGACACGTCGACCCTGAAGGCCGACCCGACGGCCTTCCTTAACCAGTCCGCACTCGACAACATCAACGCCGTGCTGGGCAAGACCAACCAAATGCTGTTCTCGCAAACCGAAAAGGTCCAGCACCTCGGCACGGTTCGCGTGGAATGGCTCACGCTGCACGACACGCTCTCGATCTCGGCCCTCGGCATGGTCAACGTCACAACCAAGGAGTGGCTGGCCTCTCCGAAGATCGGCTACCGAATGTCCGATTCTCTTATCGCCTACGTTGGCGCGGAAATTCTGACCGGCCCCACCGGAACACTCTTCGGCCTGGTCGACCAGAAAATGAGCGCGGGCTATGTAGAGCTTCGCTCCACGTTCTAAGGAAGGAAGAGCTATGACAAAGCAAGGATTGCTGTTTTCTGTGTTCGCCGCGGTTTGCGGCTCGGGTTTGTTTTCCGTGGCCGCGGTTCGCGCCGAAGGGCTGTCGGGCCGCGACATCATGGAGAAGGTCACCACCACCCGGAAGCTCGACGGCTCCGAATCGACCATCAAGATGAGCATCTTCGACGAGAAGGGCCAGGCGCGCGAACGCGAGATCGCCTCGGCCACCAAGCTCTTCGACGGCNNGCAAAGCTTCATGGGCAGCGAATTTTCGTATTCCGACCTGAACATCCCCGCCCTCGACGACTTCACCTACACCGTCGGCAAAGACGAAGCCTGCGGCGGCGACACCTGTTACGTCGTCGACGTGATGCCCAAGAGCAAGGAAACCGCCGCGAACGATGGCTATTCCAAGAAGACCTACTGGGTCAGCAAG
>PMLH01000133.1 GCA_003159055.1 Myxococcales bacterium | reverse complement strand
TACGTGACGGGCCAGGTGCTCCGAATCGACGGTGGAATCGGCTAAGGAGTCTCGCGCATGTTGCTCGAAGGAAAGAACGCAGTGATTACCGGTTCCAATCGAGGAATTGGCAAGACGATGGTCGAAGCTTTCGCCGAATACGGCGCGAACGTTTGGGCCTGCAGCCGCACGCCGAAGCCCGAGTTTGAGGAATTCGCGACGGACCTGTCACGCAGGACCGGGGTGCGCATCACACCTCTGTACTTCGATATGGCCGATCAGGATGGGATGAAGCGCGCTGTGAAAGAAATCGTGGCCCAGAAGGTTTCCGTCGACATTCTCGTCAACAATGCGGGCGTCACCTTCAATTCGCTTTTCCAGATGACGACGCTCGACAAGATGCGCGAGATCTTTGACGTCAACTACTTCTCTGTCGCGGTGCTTACGCAATACATGGTGAAACTGATGACGCGGCAGAAATCCGGCAGCGTCGTCAATATCTCTTCGACCGCCGCGCTCGACGGCAATCCCGGCCGATCGACCTATGGCGCCAGCAAGGCAGCGTTGATCTGCTTGACGAAGTGCTTGGCTCGGGAGCTGGCAGAGACGGGCATCCGCGTGAATGCCATCGCCCCCGGAATCACCGACACGGATATGGTGGGCGCCAGCATGACCGAGGCTGTCATCCAGGAGACCATCGCCCACACCAAACTTGGACGGATCGGAAAGCCGAGCGAAATCGCAGCCGCGGCACTTTTTCTCGCCTCCGACCTGTCGTCGTACGTAACGGGTCAGGTCCTTCGGGTAGATGGCGGACTGGAGACCTAGGCGTGGTTGCGATGGAATCCAAGGAAGCACTCTGCTCACGGCTTCGAGCAATGTCCGGCCGCATGCGACGCCAGGCGCTGCGTATGGCGCTTTCGACTGGCACTATGGGCGCCCACGTTGCGCCGGGTCTGTCGATCATAGAGATCTGCGCCGTCCTCTATGGCGCCGTCATGAAGCTCAAGCCCGACCAGCCCCAATGGGAAGAGCGCGATCGGTTTCTGCTGAGCAAGGGCCACGGGACGCTGGCCTACTACACGGCTCTCGCGGAGGCGGGGTTCTTCCCGGCGAGCGAGCTTGACCAATTCGAGGTCCCGGAAAGCTGGCTCACCGGCCAGCCCAGCCCATACCTCGAGAAGGGAATTGAGCTCGCGAGCGGCAGCCTCGGGCTGGGACTTTCGGTGGGGGTCGGCGTCGCACTCGCGGCAAAAAAGAAGGGTCTCTCCTACACGACCTACGTCTTGATGGGGGATGGAGAGTGCAACGAAGGCACCGTCTGGGAAGCGGCCATGGCCGCGGCGCACTTCCGCCTCGACAACCTGGTGGCCGTCGTCGACGCGAACGGCATGCAGAGCGATGGGCCCTGCGCTTCCATCATGAACATGGGCAGTCACACGGCGAAATGGCAGAGCTTCGGCTGGGAGGCCTCTGAGGCGGATGGCCACGACGTAGGGTCACTCTACGACGCATTCACGGCAGCGCGCAGCGCGCCGCCCCGACCACGCATCGTGATCGCGAAAACGGTGAAAGGGAAGGGCGTCTCTTTCATGGAGAACAACAACGAATGGCACTTCAGCCGGATCACGCAGGAGCAGTACGCTGCCGCCATGGCCGAGCTTGGGGATGAGCCGTGCTAGCCATCAACGCCGCCAATGCACGCGTGTGGTCCATGCTTGGCCCTCGCGGTACCTTCGGCGTCGCCATGCTCGACGCAGTGGCCGACGCCCCGAACGTGATGGTCCTTACCGCGGATCTCGGGAGCCCGTCAGGTCTCGACCGATTCCGCACGACCTACCCCAACCAGTTCCTCAACGTGGGGATTGCCGAGCAGAACATGGTCGGGATCGCCGCCGGGCTTGCGAAGGAAGGCTTCAACGTCTTCGCAACGACCTTCGCCACCTTCGCTACGATGCGCGCGTACGAGCCCACGCGATTGCACCTCGGTTACATGCAGCGCAACGTAAAGCTGATCGGACTGGGCAGCGGCCTAGCCATGGGCCAATACGGGAACACGCACTACGGGATCGAAGACGTCGCCCTGATGCGCGCGGTACCCGGGCTAACCATCATTTCACCCGCGGACGGTGCCGAAGTCGTCAAGACCGTCGAGGCCCTCGTACGATACGACGGGCCTGCGTACGTCCGCCTCACGGGCATCATGAACAATCCTGTCGTCTACCGCGAAGAATACGATTTCCGTATCGGCAAAGCCGTTTGGCTGCGTGAAGGAACTGACTGTACGCTCGTGGCATCCGGCACGATGGTCTACGAGTCCATGTCGGCGGCCAAGGCTCTGGCCGAGCAAGGCATCTCTGCGGCCGTCCTGAACATGCACACAATCCGTCCGCTCGACGAGGACGCGCTCGCCCGTGCCATCAGCACGACACGCTCGCTTGTGACGGTTGAAGAACATGCGACCGTGGGGGGCCTAGGTGGCGCGGTCGCCGAGTACCTGGCCCGCCTCGGTGGCGCCCCTCGACTGCTCACCCTTGGAGTGCCGCACGCCTTTGGGAACATCGGAGAGTACAAGTACCTGCTGCGGAAGTATGGGTTGACTGGCCGCGAGATCGCGGCAAAAGTTGCCTCATTCGCGCGCAAGGAAGCACCCTGAGGGCAGCGTTCTCTTTGTCGCGAACACCTGCATTTCCCAGTGGCTCACTTTCGCCGTGACGAAAGGACCCCGGCTGCGATCTTGTCCCGGTCGTCCGGATTGAGGTTGCTCCCGCTCGGCAGGCATAGGCCATGTGCGAACATCCCCGCCGACACATCTCCGCCGCGCGCCCGGCAGTCACGAAAGACGGGCTGCAGGTGCATCGGTTTCCATAGCGGGCGCGCCTCGATGTCGAGCGTCGCAAGATGCTGGCGCACCCGTTCGTGGTCGACGCCAAACTCCGCCTCGTCAATGGTAATGCAGGTGAGCCAGAAGGTAGCCCGGCCGTGAGCGGCCTCGGGCATGAATGCTACGCCTGGCGTATCTTTGAAGGCGGCGCGGTAGTAGGCGTTGTGGGCACGCCTCGCGGCCACGCGTTCATCGAGCGACTTCAGCTGAGCCCGACCGAGCGCCGCCAGCAAGTTGCTCATGCGGTAGTTGTATCCGATTTGGCTGTGCTCGTAGTGCGGCGCTGGGTCGCGGGCTTGCGTTGCCAGAAAGCGTGCTTTTTCAATCCAATCTCGGTGGTTTGAGACGAGCATGCCACCACCGCTGGTTGTGATGATCTTGTTACCGTTGAAGGAGAAGACGGCAAGCTCGCCCCAACCGCCGGCAGGGCGGCCGTGACAGGTGGCACCGAGCGCCTCGGCAGCATCCTCGATGAGAAGGACGCCGTATTGAGAGCAGATTTCGCTGATGCGCGCGAGGTCCGGACACTGCCCGTAGAGATCGACGGCAATGACAGCTTTGGGAACCTTGCCACGGCGGGCACAAGCATCCAGCTCTTCGGCGAGAAGGGCCGGATCCATGTTCCAACTCGCCAGGTCGCTGTCGACGAACACGGGCCGCGCCCCGACATAGATGACGGCGTTGGCGGTCGCGGCAAAGGTGAAGGTCGAAACCAACACCTCATCGCCGGGCTTCACGCCCCCGAGGAGAAGCGCCAGGTGCAGGCCCGCGGTTCCGCTCGATAGCGCGGCACCGTGGCGCACGCCAATGCGCGCCCACATCTCGCTCTCGAATGCATCGACATGCGGCCCTAGGGGAGCAATCCAGTTTGAATCAAAGGCATCCAGCAACATCTCCCGCTCTAGCGGACCGACGTGCGGCGGTGACAAGTATATTCGGCTCATGCGTCTCTTTCACCCATGAATTCTGGCATCGTGGCTGTCTTGCCGTGGCCGATCCCACTGCATCGAACGACCTTCCAGACCGTCGCGATGAGAATCTTCAGGTCCAGAAGCAACGATTGGTGGTCGACGTACCAAACATCAAGCGTGAACTTGGCCTCCCAGGTCAGGGCATTTCGCCCCTTGATCTGCGCCAGGCCCGTGATACCCGGCTTGACCTCATGCCGTCGTGCCTGCTCGGGCGTGTACCGCTGAAGGTATGACATCAACAGCGGGCGTGGCCCAACCAGGCTCAT
>PMLH01000053.1 GCA_003159055.1 Myxococcales bacterium | reverse complement strand
TCGAAGGTCTGCTATGCCGTCGATACCTCCGGAAAAATCGTCAAGACATCGACGTCTGGCTGGATGGTCGAGGAATGGGCGATGTCCATCGCGTGGGACACGATCGGCAGCACGCTTGACCGCATCAGGGCCGAGGTGCTGGCCGGTACCGCAAGCCCCCTTGCCTGGTTCATGACGATGCGGCAGATGGATGCCCGGCTGCTTGCCCAGAACCTGGGCGTCTTTCGGCTGCGGGTGTGGTGGCACCTTCGGCCCGGCGTCTTTTCCCGACTGAGTCGGGCCTGGCTTTCTCGCTATGCCGATTGTCTGGATGTTCCGGTTACGTCGCTGAAGGATCCCGCAGCGATTCCCCAGAGCCGTCATGCAGAGTGCTGCTAGCGCCTTCGAGCACACTCAGACCGCCCATTGCGAGTCGGGGGCGACCAGCAACCTGCTGAGGCACGCGGGAATACCAGTCACCGAGGCGATGGTCTTCGGCATTGGCAGCGGCCTGTTTTTCGTGCATTGCCCGTGGGTGAAGCTCATGGACCTGCCGCTGACCAGTTACCGCTCGTTTCCAGGCACCATCTTCAAGAAGACCTGCAAGCGGCTCGGCATTTCCTATCGCTACCAGAGCTTCCGCGATCCCCTCAAGGGGCGCCGTGCTCTCGATGAACTGGTCGCAGGCGGCCGCGCGGTGGGGGTTCGCACGAACATTTTCTGGCTGTCCTACATTCCCGAGAGGTTTCGCTTCCAGTTCAACGGCCACAACATCGTGGTCCATGGGCGCACCCCCGAAAATGACTACGTCGTCAGCGACCCGATCATGGATCGGACGGCGACCTGTCCCGAGCGCGCGATGAACCGCGCACGCTTCGCCGCGGGCACGCTCGCCCCGCGCGGGCTGATCTTCTTCCCCGATCCGGCCGTCGGCGTGAAGCCCGAATTCGAGCCCGCGATTCGCGCCGGCGTGCGAGAGACCGTCGGGCGCATGCTGAACGTGCCGCTTCCCTTTTTTGGTGTGCGCGGAATCCGATACATGGGCCATCGTATCGCGCGATGGCCGAAGAAATTGACCGACCCGGCCCGGCTCTCGCTCAATCTCGCCAATGTCGTCCGGATGCAGGAGGAGATCGGAACGGGAGGTGGCGGATTCCGCTACCTCTATGCTGCTTTCCTGCAGGAATCGGCCGACCTGACCCACGCCCCTGTGCTTGCCGAAGTTGCCCGGCGACTCACGGATTCAGGAAACCTCTGGCGCGACTTCGCTACGCTTGCGGTGCAGCATGCAAAAGGGCGCGCCGACACCCCGTACGAGCGAATTCCAGCCCTACTGCTCGACATCGCGAAGCTTGAAGAAGAGATCTTCACCGACATAAGGAGGCGCTATCTCTGACACCGCTTTTGCCGTAAGCATTCGCGACCTGACCGTGCGCTACCGTGGGGCCAGCCGCAATGCCCTTGACGGATTGAGCCTTGAAATCCGGTCCGGCAGCTTCTTTGGCCTGCTCGGCCCCAACGGAGCGGGCAAAACGACCCTGATTTCATTTCTCTGCGGCCAGATCGAGGGCAGCTGCGACGAAGCTCGGATCCTCGGGCGCCCGCGCTCGGACGGAGAGTACCGAACCCGACTGGGCTATGCTCCTCAGGAGATCGCGCTTTTTCCCTCCCTCAGTGTCCTTGAGAACCTGACCTTCTTCCGCCGCCTGCTTCGGACGCCGGGTTGTGAAACCGATCGCGTCCTCGAATGGACTGGCCTCGCGGCCTGTGCGGGCGATCGAGTTGCTACGCTTTCGGGCGGCATGAAGCGGCGCTTGAACCTCGGCGTGGCGTTGCTCAACCGCCCGGCATTGCTGGTTCTCGACGAACCGACGGTGGGCATCGACCCCGAGTCTCGCCAGTTCATTCTCGACAAGATCAAGTCGCTGCGATCCGACGGCCTTACCCTCATCTACTCGACCCACTATTTTGAAGAGGTTCGCGCGCTCTGTGACCAGGCTGGGGTTCTGCACGAGGGTCAACTTCTCGCCTGCGGCCTGCGCGAGGCCGTGCTTGGCAAGAACGAGGAACGCTACTTCGAGCTCACGAAGGGAATGCCAATATGATCCGGGGCGCTGCGCTGATGTTCGTCAACGAACTGCAACTGCTGGTCAAAGACCGGCAGGCTCTCGCTCTGCTGTTTGTCATGCCGCTGGCGCTGATCATCTTCCTGACGTTGGCCCTGCACGACGTGTACCTCGACAAGCTTGGCCGGAATATTCCCATCCAACTGGTCAGTCCCGCCGACACCGGGGAATGCGGCGAACCTGCGGGAGTCTGCGGCCGACTGGTTAGGGAACTCACACGGTTCGGCCACGATGTGAAGACCGTCGCTTCGACTGGCGGCAACGGCGGGAGCCCTCGCGGCGGTATCGCTGTCGTGCTGCCGACCGATCCGAAAGGACTTGTGGATGTGCTGCGGCGTTCAGTCGAAGGCAAGCTGCCTTCGACTGCGCACATCCGGCTCGTCTACGATCCAGCGCTCGACCACTCGGTGCGGACGATGGTGCAAGGGCACCTGCTGCTTGCGATGCAGACGATCCTCATCGAGCTGGCGGGCGACGAGGTGAAAGCGCTCGTCGATCGGGGCGACATCCCCAACCTATCGAGCAGCGCGATTCCCCGGCTTACCCGCTTCGACGATCTGGTAACCGAAGAGGCCGCGGGTGGTTTCATCCTTCCGAACCCCGTCCAGCAAGGCGTACCAGCCTGGGCGCTGTTCGGAATGTTCTTCATCGTCATCCCGATTGCGGCAAGCCAGATCCGTGACCGGGAAACCGGCATTTTCCGGCGATTGCTGAGCTTTCCCATTCCACGATCGAGCCTGCTCGTCGGAAAACTTCTGGCCTATCTCCTGATCAACATCGTGCAGTTCGTGCTCATGTTCGAGGCAGGAATCCGGCTCTTGCCGCTCATCACCGGATCGCCAATGCCCATCCAGTTTTGTGCGACCTCGCTGGCCGCCGTGACACTGGCTGCTGCCGCAGCGGCGACAAGCTACGGCCTCATGGTTTCCAGCCTCGCGCGCACGGCCGAACAGTCGTCGGCCTTCGGCTCGCTCAGCGTCGTGATTCTCGCGGTACTGGGCGGCGTTATGGTGCCGATGTTCGTCATGCCTCCATTCATGAAGGCCATCGCCCAGGTGTCGCCCATGTACTGGGGAATCGAGGCTTACCAAGACGTGATCCTCAGGCAGGCGGCCTTTCCCGTGGTTGCCGGAAAAATTGCCATTTTGTTGGCCTTTGCCGCGATTTTCTCGATTATTTCAATATTGCGTTTTCGCTGGAGCGAAGCCTAAAACGTTGCCATGACATCTGACAGCCCGTCCGACTACGGCGAGGTGCTACGGTCCGGGCTTAAACAGCTGGTCCTTCGCGTGTGCAACGTGGAAGGAGTCGATACGAGCCAAATCACCGATGCCGAACCGGTCATCGGCGGCAACGAGGCGTTCCAGCTCGACAGCCTTGATGCCCTCGAGATCGTTGCAGCGCTCGAGCGCACCTTCGGCATCAAATTCGAAAGCGCCGGCGCTTCACGCAAGGTCTTCCAGTCATTCGCGGTCATGTCCGACTACATCGCAGCCCACGGTGCGCGCGAGCGCGTCGAGAGTTTTGTCGCGAGCAACAGGCAGGCACACCCCGACCTGGAAGTTCCCGGCTCCCATGGGTAAGACAATGAATGCGTTTGCATCGTTTCTCGGCGTTGTCTTGGTTCCACTTTCGGCGCTAGCAGGTCCAGATGCTGGTCCCCCGGCCGCGCTCGGCTCGGCGCGAATCGCTTCGCCCGAGGCGCTTATCGCGAGTGGGCGCGAGGCGGTTCGGAAGATGGGTACCTACCGGGCTCGACTGGTCAAAACCGAGCGCATCAAGGGAGAGGTGCTTCCGGCGCAGACNNATCGATATTCTGGTACGCCCCTCCCCAGGCGCCGTTCGCATGGAGTTTGTCGCCGGTGCCAAATCGGGTCGCCGGGTCCTCTGGAGGGAGAACAATCGTCCCAACGAAATCCTGGTTCGCGAGGGTGGAATCCTGGGAATAACATCGCTGTGGCTGGACACCTCGAAAGGCCTCCCGGCCCGCGCTGGCACCAACCATGCCGTATCCGATATCGGGTTCGCGTACCTTTTCG
>PMLH01000407.1 GCA_003159055.1 Myxococcales bacterium | reverse complement strand
GACCAACAAGGGCAAGTTCGATCCGGCCATGGTCAAGCGCTTGGCCGAGGCGGAGCTGGCTCCCAAGTAGCCGGATCCGGCGGCCGGTGGCCGGATCCGGAACCGGCTACGGACCCGTCGACCGGAAGCCGGACCCGGCAACGGATTCGGATCCGGAGACGGTTCTGGTCATCCCAGGTTCGCGATGCGCAGGGCGGTCAGAATCATGCGCGTCGCGGGCGACTGGTTGAGCGTGTAGAAGTGAATCCCCGGAGCGCCGCCGGCCAGCAGTCCGATGCACTGGGCAGTGGCCTGCGCCAGGCCTAGCTGCATGGTCGCTGCCGAATCACCTGCGCGGCGATTCAGCTCTGTGCGGAGCAGCGGCGGCAAGGTTGCGCCGCACATGCGCGTGATGCGGTCGATCTGGGCCGCGTCGGTGATGGGCATGATGCCGGGAATGATGGGGACGGTGATGCCAGCCTTGCGCGCGCGCTTGACGAAGTCGAAGTAGAAGCGGTTGTCGAAGAAGAGCTGCGTGATGATGAAGTCGACGCCAGCCTCCACCTTCCTGACCAGGTTCTCCATGTCGCGGTCCAGGTCGCGGCATTGCGGGTGCCCTTCGGGGTATCCGGCCCCCGCAAGACAGACTCGCCTACCGTAGCGCTCGCGGATGAAGGTCACCAGGTCAGAAGCGTGCAAGAAGCCATCGGGCGACTGAACGAAGTCCTGTGCATCCGCGGGAGGATCGCCCCGAAGCGGAATCATGTTCTCGATGCCGCCGTTGACCAATCGATCCAGCACGGCCGCGATTTCATCCCGCGTGGCTGCGACGGCAGTCATGTGGGCCATCGCGCATATGCCTTCCTCTTTTTGGATACGGGTGACCAGGTCCAGCGTCCGATCCCGCGTCGAGCCCCCCGCGCCGTAGGTGACCGAAACAAAGTCCGGCGCCAGGTCTTTGAGGTCGCCAATCGTGCGTGCCAGATTGGCAGCACCGACGTCCGTCTTTGGGGGAAAGAACTCGAACGAGAAGAGTCGCTTGCTCGAGGAGAATAGGTCGGAGATCTTCATGGCCAAGCCCAGTCCTAGCGCGCAAAGGGCCAGCCGCCAAGCGGCTTCGCTTCGTGCTTTGGAGGGCGGGTCGGTCGTGCGATCCTCCCATCCTGTCCCGTCCGATTGTTTCTTCTCCACCTCCCGCCCAACCAGGAAGTCCCCATGGCACACAAGGTTCGCAAGTTCCGATCCTCAGCGGCGTTGTTGTTCTTCGTGGTTGGGGGGCTCGCCTGTGTCGGCGTGCAGCCCCAGACCTCGAGTGCGCCCTTGGTTCCGGCGGCCACGCGCGCCGCGGGCGTGCCCGCGCCGGACATTGAGCAGCTCTTCGCGCAAATGAGCCTCGACGAGAAGGTTGGGCAGATGACCCAAGCCTCGCGCATCGCCCTGCAAGGGGCCGAGGTACGCGAGGTCTTCCTCGGGTCGGTGCTCAACGGCGGCAACGACATTGTCAATCCCAACACGCCCACCGGGTGGGCCGATGCGATCGACCGTTTGCAAATGCAGGCTCTGG
Organism: Myxococcales bacterium; assembly: GCA_003159055.1. The sequence continues at coordinate 2,064 of PMLH01000407.1, read as the reverse complement.
GAACGCGGCTGGGGATTCCAATGGTGTACGGCGTGGACGCGGTTCACGGGCACGCCGAGATGCGCGGGGCGACGGTATTTCCGCACAACATCGGTCTCGGCGCCACTCGCAATCCCGAGTTGGTCGAGAAGGTCGGCAAGGCGGCGGCTGAGGAAATCGCGGCCACCGGCATCCGGTGGACCTTCGCGCCGTGTATCGCGGTGCCGCGCAACGAACGCTGGGGCCGCACCTACGAGGGCTTCGGCGAAACGCCCGAGCTGGCCAGCATGTTCGCGCCCGCCGCGGTGCGCGGCCTGCAGGGCGAAAAGCTCGGCTCCCCAGAATCGGTCATCGCCTGTGCCAAGCATTTCCTGGGCGATGGCGCTACCAAGGACGGCATCGACGAGGGTGACGCAGTCATCTCCGAGCAAGAGCTGCGTGCCATTCACCTGCCAGGCTACGCGGCTGCGGTGAAGGCCGGGGTGGGTAGCATCATGGCCTCGTATTCGAGTTGGAACGGTCAGCGTCTGCACGGCCAGAAGTACCTGATTACCGACGTGCTCAAGGGCGAGCTTGGCTTTCAGGGCTTTGTGGTTTCCGACTGGGAAGGGATCGACAAGATGGGCGGCAGCTTCAAGGAAAACGTGGCCAATGCCATCAACGCTGGCGTCGACATGGCGATGTGCTCGGACGGCTACCGCCAGTTCATTCGCACGGTAAAGTCGCTGGTTAGCTCGAACCGCATTTCCATGTCTCGCATCGACGATGCCGTTCGTCGCATCTTGCGCGTGAAGGCCGCCGCCGGCTTGTGGGAGCACCCGATGACCGACCGTGCATTGGCTGCGCAGGTCGGCTCGTCTGACCATCGGACGATCGCTCGCGATGCCGTCAGGCAAAGCATGGTCTTGCTGAAGAACGACAAGAACGTGCTTCCTCTCAAGAAGACCGTTCGCATTCATGTTGCGGGCAGCAAGGCCACCGACATGGGGTCTCAGTGCGGTGGCTGGACGGTGGGTTGGCAGGGACGGACGGGGCCGGTGACGCCCGGGACGACGATCCTGGCGGCCATCGAGCGCGCGGTTGGCGGCGAGGCGAAGGTGACGACCTCAAGAGACGCCAGCGGTGCGGGCTCCGCAGACGTGGTGGTGGTCGTCGTCGGTGAAGAGCCGTACGCGGAAATGAGCGGAGACCGGACAGACCTGGCGCTGTCGAGCACAGACCGGGCGGCAATCGCCAACGCACGTCGGTCCGGCAAGCCAGTGGTGACGGTTCTCATCACGGGTCGACCCCTGGTCGTCGAGGACTGGTTATCTCTGACCGACGGACTGCTCGTGGCGTGGCTGCCCGGCACCGAAGGCTCGGGCGTTGCCGACGTGCTCTTCGGCGAGTACAAGCCGACTGGAAAGCTGCCGCACACCTGGCCACGCTCGATGAAGCAGATCCCGATCAATTTCGGCGATGCGCACTACGATCCGCTGTTTCCGTATGGTTTCGGCCTCAGCTACTAGTGCCGCCGGTCAGAATATCNNGCAATTCTGACCGGCGGCACTAGCTTGTTCTATGTGTCGACGGTCTGCTTGTGAGTTTCAGACGGTTGAGGCATAGATACGGCGAACCTTCCATACGGACACCGATGTCAGACTCCACTCCCGCAAACGATCCAGCCTGTCCCGTGCTTGTGAGCGTTGTCGTTCCCTGCTTCAACGAACGACAAACCATCGTCCCGTTGCTCAAGAGGGTGCTGGCCGCTCCCTTCTGCAAGGAGATCATCGTTGTCGATGACGGCTCAACCGATGGCACGCAGGAGATCCTGAATGAGCACGCGTCGGCGTTGGATGGCGTCCGCATCATTTTCCAGGGGCGCAACCAAGGTAAGGGCGCGGCNNGATGCGGATCTCGAGTACGACCCGAACCAGATCCCCGACGTGATCTCGCCCATCGTGGAGGGCCACGCCGACGTCGTGTACGGATCGCGCTTCCTCGGCGGGCCGCACCGCGTGCTTTACTACTGGCACTCGGTGGGAAACCGTTTGCTGACCACGATCTCGAACATGGTGACGGATCTGAACCTGACCGACATGGAAA
>PMLH01000641.1:8520-10553 GCA_003159055.1 Myxococcales bacterium | reverse complement strand
GGCAGCTCCGCCCCAGACCTGGACGTCGATTCCCAAGTGCCGCTTGTACCAAGCCTGCAGTGATGGAGCGTCTTTGGCCTTGAAAAAAATGCCGCCGATGCCAGTGACTCGTTTCATGTGACCTCCCATGCGCAACCTGACTCTGTATTGGGAGATAGCTTATGGTTACTTGCACTTGAGCGTGGTCAAGCCCTTGCCAGCACCCGCAACGCTCGCAAGATCCGATTTCAAACACCCTGGTGGATCCGCGGCGTATGCGTAACCAAGCGCCTCGGGATAGACGGCTGTGGTGGTCCAGGTGGTCGCATCCACAGTCGGCGTCGACGAGCTCGGCACCCAGGTGATCTTGTAGGTGGTGAAATCCGCCGGCGAGAGAATATTATTGTTTCGCAATTCCCAATTGCCGATAGCCGTGCTGTCCCGGGATGTGACGGGATTCTGCGCGTTCTCGAAGTAATTGCCCTCGATAAGGGAATATCCACCTATGCGGACGTTGACCCCGGACGTTTCAATCTGATTGAAGTAGTTGTTGAGCAGGTGACTGAAGCCGGCCCGTTGCAGCGGCGTGCGCGAGCCGACGTTCTGGAAGATATTGTGGTGGAAGGTGACGTGGCGAACCGCCGTATCGGTCTCGCTGTATCCGTTGAGGCTCACCTTGTGGTGATCGTGGAGGTAGTTGTAAGAGACCGTGACCTTGTCGGCGCCCTTCTTGATGTCGATAAGCCCGTCGAAGGACGAGTCGCCCGCGCCCGCACAGACGGCCATCGAGCTGAAGAGCTCGTTATGATCAATCCAAATGTTGGTGGGAACGCCACCGCTCATGCCTTCCAGGCTGATCGCGTCCGCGTTGCCACCGCCGGGCAACAGCCCAAGGGTCATGTTGCGAACGATGATGTTGCTGGCCGACGACGCGATATGGATGCCGAAGTTCGCCGCCGAGGCGTCGGTGCCAAGAATCGTGATGTCGTTCTTCTTCTTAATCTCAACCGTCTGAGCCCCAAGGTTCCATTGCGTGCAAGGATCAGGGATGCTGGAAAAGTTGAACGTGCCGGTGTAGCGAAGCACCAAACCACCGCTGCCCGAATAGGCGTCGATGGCCGCCTGCATCGCTGTCATGGAATTGACATCCATAGCGGCGACCGAGCCGCCACCGGTGGTGTCTTGGCCATAGCCAAGTGGTTTGGTCTCGGGCGGTCCGGAGCCAGCGGCGACGCTGGTGCCGCCCGGTCCAGTCTGCCCGCCAGTGCCCGATTGCCCACCCGCGGTGGTGCCTCCGCTACCGGCACCACCTTTGCCCGTACCTCCGCTTCCCGCGTTTCCTCCGGAAGCCGTGACAGTACTGCCCCCGCTCGCAAGCGCGCCGCCTGAAGCGGTCGCCCCGCCTGAGGCGGCAATTCCGCCCGAACCCAACACGCCACCAGAAGTCACGCCTCCGCCCAATCCCGAGCTGGTCACACCGCCTGTGCTCCCGTTGCCACCGGTACCCAAACCACCCGTCGAAACACCCGAACCGACCGGCGATGTGGAGCTCCGATTGCTGCAATTGGCGAGGCCCAGAACTGCAACAAGTACCAACAGCAACTTCTTCATGGTGTATTTCGGCAGTGGTTGGGCACTCCGTGAACGGCTCAAGGAAAGAGTCGCAACACCTCGACGCCAGCGCCGAATGGTCAGATGCCAGTCTCGGTGGAGCAAGGCGTGATCATGGTCAGTGACTGCCAGCCCGGCCAACCATTCGTGACCGGGGACAGCGTCCACGTCAGCGTCGATTTCGACGATCCCGCCGACATAACCGAGGAGTTCAATGCCCTCGCGGCGGGCGGCAAGGTGCTCATGCCCGTCCAAGACATGTTCTGGGGCGCGAAGTTCGGCATGCTCAAGGACGCCTACGGCATCAGCTGGCTGTTGAACTGCGACAACAAGAAGAAACCATGACGGTAACTGAGTACATCGGCAGGTTGGATTCGAAACAGGCGGCGCAGGCGCGCTACGCTGCCGTCTCGGATGTCGCGATGGGCGATCTGCGCCGGTGG
>PMLH01000641.1:0-8427 GCA_003159055.1 Myxococcales bacterium | reverse complement strand
GGCGATGCGGTACGAGCCGAGAAGTTAGCGCGACGCCGGCGCTGGCGCGGCTGGCCCCGAAGGCGTGCCAACTGCGATGTGGAGAGTTCGGCGAGGGACTGCTAGATTTTCGCCGTGGATTTGTTGCGTATTCGGATGCTTCGACGCGCGCCATGGGCTGCCATCGTGCTGACTGCCCTGGGCCTGCCTGGGCTGGCGCATGCGGGAGACTATGCTGCGGCGGCGAGCCGAGGGACCTCCCATGCCTTCCTGTTCGCGTTGACCGCGGGCTTCTTGACCTCGCTCACGCCATGCGTGTATCCGATGATACCGATCACCATCAGTATCTTCGGCGGACGCGGCGCTTGCTCGCGCGCACGATCCTTTCTGCTCGCCACCGCGTACGTTGCCGGCATCGCGGTCATGTTCGGCGTCCTTGGAACCAGCTTCGCGCTCCTCGGCAAGGCCTTCGGCACCTTCTTGGCCAATCCTTGGGTCGTCGTGCCGCTGGCGCTGTTCTTCTTTGCCATGGCCGCGTCGATGTTCGGCGCCTTCGATTTGGCTTTGCCGGCAGGATTGCAGGAGCGCCTTTCACGCGTCGGCGGGCGCGGCTTTCTCGGCGCATTCCTGATGGGGCTCGTCGGCGGACTGATCGCCGCGCCGTGCACCGGGCCGCCATTGGCCGGGATCCTGGCATTTGTCGCCACCACGCGCGACGGGGCGCTCGGTTTCCTTCTGCTCGCCACCTATGCCGCGGGCATCGGCGTCCCCTTCTGGGCCATCGCGGGCTTTTCCATGCAATTGCCCAAATCCGGGCCTTGGATGAACGCGGTCAAGAGCGTGTTCGGCATCGCGCTGCTGGTCGCGGGGCTTTACTACCTGCGGCCGATCGTGCCGGCGCTCGCCAGCCTTACCGGACCGAGCGGACTGTTTCTGGGACTTGCCCTCGGCACGGCGCTGGTCGGAATCGTCGTCGGAGCGATCCATCTGTCATTTTCCGAGGGGAGAGGCAAGGCCGCCCGCAAGACGGTAGGAATTCTGCTGACCGTGACCGGCCTGTTTGCAGCCGTCAACTACGTACTGACCCCGGCGATCAAGGTCGAATGGCTCCGCTCCGAGGCGACGGCCGTCACCCAAGCGCAAGCCAGCGGCAAGCCCCTGCTGGTCGACTTCATGGCCGACTGGTGCCTGCCCTGCCAGGAGATGGATGTGAAGGTCTTCGGGCGCGCCGACGTGGCCCCGACCCTGGCGGACTTCGTTCTGCTGCGCATCGACCTTAGCCGCGAAAGCGAAGACGAATCCCTGGGCGTGGTCAAGACGAAGTATCAGGTGGAAACCCTGCCGGCGATTCGCCTTGCAACGTCCGACGGAAAAATCCTGGCACAAATCAATCACCTTGTTTCGTGGCAGGAATTCGTCAAGACAGCGACGACTGCACGGGACTCGCTGTCCAAGCCATAGGTTGCACTCGCCCTGCCTGCGCGAGTACGTTTACGCCATGTGCAGCCTTGGATTGCGGTTCTTCGTCCTGGCCGTCAGCTTGGTTTGGCTTTCGGGCCATGCGCGCGCCGACGACGGAACCGTCCGCATTGTGTTTGCCGGCGACATCATGCTCGACGGCGGCCCTGGGCACGTCGTCACCCTGGGTGGCGATCCCTTCGCCAACGTGGCCACCGTTCTGCGCGACGCCGATCTGACCATCGGCAATCTGGAATGCGCCATCGTCAAGGACGGACACGCCGTGGACAAACCCTTCACCTTTCGCGGCCCGGAGAAATCGCTTCCGCTGCTCAAGAAGTACTTCTCGGCGGTATCGCTGGCCAACAACCACTCGGGCGATTGGGGCAAGCGGGGCTTCCTAACCGAGCTGGAGCTTCTGCACGACGTCGACCTGCCGTGGTTCGGCGGCGGCGCCAACGTACGCGAGGCGCATCGGCCACTGGTCCTGACGGCGGCCGGAAAGCGAGTCGCATTTCTCGGCTACAACGATTTTCCGCCACGTACGTTTGCGGCTGGCCCGTCGACGCCGGGAACCGCGTGGCTGATTGAAAAGGATGCCGTCCGCGACATCAAGCTGGCGCGCAGGCAGGCCGACTTCGTGGTTCTGTTCCTTCACTGGGGCGAGGATCTGGAGTCGACCGTGACGCCGCAACAGAAGGCCCTGGCGCATGCCTTGATCGATGCCGGCGCCGACGCGATCGTCGGCGGCCATCCCCACCTGACCCAAGACGCCGAGTGGTACAAGGACAAGCCGATCGTCTACAGCGTCGGCAACTTCGTTTTCGACTACTACCCGTACGATCCGGCGGTCTGGAAGGCGTGGATCGTTCGTCTGACGCTGGGAAAGCCGGGCCGCGCGGGGCTCGAACAGATCGACGTCGAGATGGACCCAGCCGGCATCCCACACCTGGTGGGCAAGTAAAAAGAGCAGGAATTTGTGGCTACGTCCCCTTCCAGTTATGCATGGGTATGCCGCGTAAGCGGGCGCGACCGGCGCCCCCAATCCGCCCCAAGCGTATCCCGCGTAAGCGGGACCGATGGGCCCCACCCATCCGTCTGAAGCGTATCCCGCGCTGGGTGCGCTGGTCGCCGATCCTGCTGGCGCCCCTCTGTTTGCTCAATCTTGCCGTGGCGTTCTTCGGCAACTCGGTGGTGTTTCCGCTCTCGCCCTTCTTCCTACGTAACAAGCTCGCCGCCCTGGGACGCTACGCCCTGCACCGGCCGGTTTGCCTGTTCAAGGGTCACGCGGCCATCGAGACTGCGGTGGCAGAGGCCGAGAGTAAGCATCGGCTGCCCCATGGCCTTCTGGCCGCGATCGTCCAGGTCGAATCGAACGGCCGAGTCCATCGCATCTCGTCCGCCGGTGCGATGGGACCCTCGCAGCTCCTCCCGGGAACCGCACGTCTGCTCGGCGTCTCGGATCCGTTCGATCCGGCCGAGTCCATCGACGGCGCCGCCCGATACCTGGCCACGCAGCTTGCGAGCTTCCACAGCGTGCGCTTGGCCGTGGCCGCCTACAACGCCGGCCCGGGCGCGATCACGAACCGTGCAGTTCCACAAAACGGCGAAACCGAGAGCTACGTCCGCAAGGTCATGGCCGCCTACGCCACGTTGCGCAGATCGGAAACGGGTCCGCTCGCCAGCCGCTGACCTTCACCTCGTCACTGAACCACCGCCTGGCACCAAATGCGGTCGTCGCACCAAGGCACGGTACCGTCCGCGGTCTGGCAGGAGGTAGAGCCACTCGATGAGCCGATGTAGTACACGAGCTGGCCATCGCGCATCTTGTCGACGCTGGTGAAGGTCTTGTCGGCACTGTTGAGGGCCATGTCGAAGCGAACAGTGCTAGCGGCGCTCGGGGCACTCCCCGGCCAGGGAAGCAGGACCTCGATGGCGTAGCCCGTGGCGGTGGTCGCCTGGGCGAATTGGGCGGTCGGCAGCGCGGTGGGCGTGCCCGAGCTGCCGGTGTCTTTCACCGACACGGCGGGGCCGTTGGCGGGAATGACGACGTGCACGGTGTTATTGTCGCTTGACGTGAGCCCGGTGACGTTGTTGCTGGATGAGATGAAGAGCTCGATGGAATCGCCCTGGTAGGATTTGCTGGTGGCCTGCGAAGCGTCCGCCATCTTCACGGTTTGCACGCTGGAATCCTGGACCTCGACGAAAGCATGGAAACCGGCTGAATCCCAGGCCACACGCGCGATGGCGGTTTCGAATTGAGACGGGGGAGGGGTACTGTAGTTGATGACCTTGGCCGCATTCTGGGCATCGAGTTGGAAGTAAGGCAGACTGCAGAATTCAGTTCCGCTGCCGTCCACGGTCTGCGTGCCGGTGAATTTGGGAATGCCAGCTTGGCAGGGATCGGCCATGACACCAGCGCCGCAGGATCCACTGTAGGCGTCGCGAGACGAAATGGGTGCGTCGGAGACGCCACCGTCCACGACCGGGATCGGCACGCCACCACAGCCCGCAACCGCCCCGCGGACAGAACAGGGTTTGCTGGCGCTGCAGGAAGTGAAGTTGTCAAAAACGTCGCCGGCCGTACTGCACGAAGCGACACTGGTGCCGCTGCACGCGGACTGCGTCGAGTCGCACACATCGGGCACGCAGGCGTTCATTAGGCAATACCATGATGCCGGGCAGTCCGTCGCAGACAGACACTGCACACACACGGAATTGGAGGTGTCGCAGACCATGCCGAGTGAGCTGCAGTCTCCATTCTTGGTGCAGGCGGATCTGCAAGTATTGCGAACGCAATGCATATTGCTGGCACCACAATGACTTTCAACGATGCATTCGATGCAGCGGTTATTCGCGGAGTCGCAAATGCTGGTCGAGCAATCGCTGTTGAGCTTGCAGGTCGACACGGCCTCGCACTTGTTGGCGTTGCAGATCTTTCCGGTGGGGCAATCCGCATCCGCCACGCACTGAACGCATACGCCACGCTTCGAGTCACAGATCGGATCGCTGGAACAGTCGCTCTTGCTGCTACAAGGCGTGAAGTTTACGCAGCGGTTGCCCAAGCAGTGACCGCCCGGCGGACAATCCTTGGTCTTTGTGCACTGAACGCAAAGCTTGGTCGCAGGCTCGCAGAACTGTCCGCTTGCGGTGCAATCGACATCGCCCGTGCAAGGGATATTGGCCGGCGGTGGCCCGCTCGATCCGCCCGATCCGATGGCGCCTGCGTCAACCGCCCCCGCACTGCCGCCGGACGGGCTATCCTGCCCGCCAGAGGATCCGACGGTGCCTCCGCCGCCGCCAGCGCTGCCCCCAGTTCCCGAAGCCGCGCCCGATCCGATGGCGCCGCCCGAGCTTCCGTTCACGGGGCTGCGTGTCGGGACACACGACGCAGCAGCTATCGCGATGACGCAAACAAGCCCAAGCAAAGAGGTCCGGTCAGGGGAATGGAAACATCCGTGAATCATAAATCTCTCCGTGACAACGGGGCGGTCGGGTCAGGCATACTACCTATCCACCGTCGCACCTGTCGATGGCAAATCCAGGCATCAGGCGCCATCCTTCGCAAGCCCACTGGCCCCCTGGCTCAACCACCGAGAGTTGCTCCGCTTTTCGACGCTATCGCCCGCCGCTGACCTTCACTTCTCGACCGCAAAGACTCTGTCGAGAAGGGCGAGCGCCGCAATCGGAAGCACTTGCGCCAGGTGATAGAGAATCCCGACCGCCAAGCCAAGCTCGACGCTGACGCCGAATGGCTGCAGCCCGGCGACCGCACCCAGCTCGACAGTGCCCAGATTTCCGGGCACCGCGGGAATGGCAATCGCCAGGTTCACGGCCAAGATCACCAGCAGCCCGGACGCCGCCGGTGCGTCAACACCGACAGCATGCATGACCGCAAGCAAGCACGCCAAGTCCATCAGCCAGCTTCCGATAGGTGCCAACAGCGCGCGGCCAAGAAGCGCTGGCCGTCTGAGGATCTCCAGCCCGACGCTGAATGAGGCAAACCATCGTGGAGGCCGGGTTCGAGTCGCCAGAATGGCAATCGCGAGCAAAAGCCCGGAGGCGATCACAGCGGTGAGCACGAGAGACTTGCCAACCCAGCTTGGAAGGTGCGGCAGAAGCAGTGGCACGGGCAACATCACCAGGAACATGGCCAGGACCTCGACCGTCTTTTCGACCGCCGTCACGGCTGCGGTTGACGCGACTGCCACATTTTCGTCGCGTTTGAGCAAATAGGCGCGCACGAAGTCCCCTGCCCGCCCCGGAACCAGGGCCGTGGTCGCCGAGGTCGCAAGCATGAAGCGCTGGGCACGCATCCAGGGCATCCATACCACTGGCATGATCAGCGTGCGAAACACCGTCCCGCGACAGGCAAGCTGTGCCAACGCGAGCAAACACGCAACCGCCAGCCCAACCGGTCTCGTAAGGGCAAGCGCGCGTAGCAGAAGGTGACCGTCGACGTGGCGAACGAAGAACCACACGCTGACGGCCACGATGAGGCAGCCGCCGACGAGAATGAACGGACTCAGCTTCTTCCGGCTCCCCGATTGCCAAGCCGGGCGTCGTCTCAGAAATGACATGCGAGCGATCGCGTCTTGGGACGACGCGGGTTGTATGAATGATCGCCACCGTCGGAAAACCCGCGTTGGCCTACATACTCGGATGCTGCTTCTTCCGATCGGTCGCAAAGCCAAGTCGCATCCATGCCCTCCACACGACTGCCGCGGACAGCAGCCCACGCATCCTGTGTCGTGTATCATTACAAGAGAATGATCCCTCGGCCTGTCGCTAGGTTGGCACTGGTGTTTGCCTTCGCCACTCTGAGTTGCGCGAACAGGAAACCGCCACCTAGGGCGAGCCTTCCCCCCACCGAAGCCGTTCATCGCGATGCCGCTCGTCCCGGCCAAGGGTGCGCCTCCGAGCCTCTGCGAACCAGCGGGCGAATTCACTACGTTTGCGACTGCCAGGCCGGCGCCGCCCCCGGGTGCACCCCCGGCAGCGACGACAATCGCGGCACCACTCCAACCAGACCGCTGCGATCCTATTCCAAGGCCGCCGAGGCCTTCGCGAGCATGAACGCCGGGGACAGCGTCGCCTTCTGTCGCGGCGGTCGTTGGAACCTCACGGGCGGAGCCGGCTGGGCGAACGCCAACTGCCGCAAGGACAACACGTGCGACATCCGTGACTATGCTCCACCATGGGGAGGCGGCGGCGAGGCCAAGCCTTCGATTGCGATCGACGGGGGCTCGACCGGCGCCACCCTGATGACCTTCATCCATCCACCGCAGCACTTCGAGGGCTACCGCGTTCTGAATCTGGATCTGCATGGCAGCAGCTCGGACACTGCCATCTTCTTTTTCAACGAAACGACGGACGTGGACCTGTGCAGCCTCAGCACCGATGGGTTTGGTATCTCGGTACAAGTCTCTGGCGGCGACAGCCCCAGCTTCGGGGTGTCGTCGAACATCGTCCTGCGCAACTCGCGCATCACCAACAACACCAACATCGCCTATCTGGCCGTGTGCGATCATTGCACGGTCGACAACAACTTCTTCGACAACAATGGCGCCCGTGACACAAGAACCCACACCATTTACTTTGCTTCTCAAGCCTACAACGTGAACGGACGCACCGTGGTCCACACCTCGCAAGGCATGCGTCTCAGTCGCAACGAGATCCACTATTCGAAACAGCCGTGCATGGGCGCTCCTGTCGTGGTTCACGGCCGCCACCAAGATGTCGTGATCGAAGACAATGTCGTCGACGCTGCCAGCGCGAGCGACCAATGCTGGGGCCCTGGCGTTGGGTGTGGCGGTTACGGCTACGGCTGTTGGTTCCGCAACACGGTCGTTCGCAACAATGTCTTCAGGACTTTGGGCAATGTCGGTAGCGACGACAGCAATTGCACCGGCTGCACCATCGAAAACAATCTGTTCGTCATGAATCGCAATGGCACTGCCATCAGCGTAGGCGGAACCAAGCCGCGGCCAGAAGGCGACCCATCGTACAGTCAATGGGATGGTTCACCCGACGACGCAAGCAGCAGTGTGCTGGTACGAAACAACACCTTCTACTTCACCGAGTCCGCAACCTCGGCGACTGCCATCACCATCTCTTCCGGCAACGGACACGTCCTTGAGAACAATGCCATCGCCTTTGCCGCCGCCAAGCCGAACGGCAGCACGTGCTACCAGTTGGCCGGCGCACCGACCCTCGTGCTCGCTGGCGCCGACTACAATCTCTGTTCTCTCCGCGGCGATAGCTGGGCCAGCTATCCACCCAATAGCGGCACCAGCTTGGCCCATTGGCAGGAAGCCGGCTTCGACAGACACTCGAAGCAGGCCAATTCGATGTTCAGCGACCCGCCAGCCGAATTCGTCCCTGCCGCGGGATCACCCTTGATTGACGCCGCCGACCCCAGCAACAGCCCCAAGAACGACCTCGTTCGCAAGCCACGCGACCCACACCCCGACATCGGCGCGTACGAGCGGTAGGCCCGCACCTCCTCAGGGTCGAAACCAGCAGGACGTTGCGACAGCGGCTACCAAGCTGGTAAAAGGCAGCGGCCATGCGTCGCGCAGACACCTCTGAGACAACCTCGAAATGGGCGTCGGGCCCAGTCGAGGGCGGACCATCGGCCAACCAGGCTGCGCGGGGGGACGCTCTTTCGCGATGGCTCGCCACCGTCCCCGGTGGGCTCGTCCTGGTCCTGGCCTTTCGCGCGCTCTACCTTCTTCGTTTTGGCGGCGATCCCGGCTGGATGAACCTCAACTTCCTGCTTGAGGCAAAGGCGATGCGCTTCGGCAATGCGGTCGAGCTTCGCATGCCGCTCCTGCGAATCCTACTTTTCGGCCTGCGAGATTCCGGCGGAGGCGGCGCACTGTCGCTAGCGGCTATCTATCTTTTCGCGCATGTTCTGCTTGCCATCGGCATCTTCTATCTTGGGCGCGCGGTACTGGGCAAAGGTCCGCGCATCCGCGCCGCGCTCGC
>PMLH01000172.1 GCA_003159055.1 Myxococcales bacterium | reverse complement strand
CGCTCGATGATGTTCTTGAGCTCGCGCACATTGCCCGGGTAGGCGTAGCCCAAGAGTGCATCGCTGACCTCGCTGGCAAGCGGCTCTGTGAGCTTGTTCAGGCGCTCGCTGTAGAGAACTCGGAAGTGCTCCGCCAAAAGCAGGATGTCGTCCTCGCGTTCACGCAGCGGCGGGATGTGGATCGGAAAAACCNNTCTTGGTTGGTGGCGGCCACCACGCGGGCTCGGAGCGGAATCTCCCGAGTGGATCCCAGCCGGCGGAACGTCCGGCTTTCTAGCACACGCAAGAGCTTCCCCTGGCCCGCCTCCATGTCGCCGATTTCGTCGAGAAAGACAGTGCCGTCGCGCGCTTCCTCGAACGCGCCCGTCTGCAACTCCTGCGCGCCGGTGAAGGCGCCACGCTCGTGCCCGAAGAGCAGGCTCTCCACCAGATTTTCCGGCAAGGCGAGGCAGTCGACCACAACCAACGGCGAGGTCGCAGGACGCGACAGGGAATGGACGAAACGACACGCGACTTCCTTGCCGACACCGGTTTCCCCCGTAAGGAGAAGCGTCGTGTCCTTGGCGGCGGCCACTTTGGTTAGCTCGTCGACCACGAGCCGCATCGCACTCGATCGCCCGAGAAGCCCCTGACACCTGGCTTTCGCCGTATTCTGCGCCTCCTGCCGGAGCCGTGCGCGTTGACGTAGCTCGAGGACGCGCTCGATGATCGGGGCGAGGCTGGCCTCCTTGACGATGTAGTCCTCGGCGCCTTGACGAATCGCCCGCACCGCGTTTGGAATGGTCTGGTACGCCGTCATCATCACGAGCGCGGCGTCGGGTTGCTGCGCCAGGAGCTGCGGGATGATACGAATGCCATCGTCATCAGGCAGGCGATGATCGAGCAAAATCACTCCATACTGCCGGTTCGCAACCCGGTGAAGCGCCTCCGCGCAACTGAACGCTAGATCGCAGGAGATCCCCTGGCGGCCGATCTCGCGCCCAATGGCCTGGGCGTAGAGGTTCTCGTCGTCGACAACCAAGGCCCAGAACGGCTGATTCATGCCGCACCGTGCACGACGCCGCGGCGGATGGGAAGCACCATCGTCGCCTGGCACCCGCCTCCGTCGCGATTTCTGAGATCGACAAAACCGCCGTGAGCGCGCGCAATCTTCTGGCACACGGCGAGGCCAAGGCCAGTGCCATTCTTCTTGGTGGTGAAGAAGGGCCGCAGACAGTCCGCCGCGCTCGCCGGCAAACCAGGCCCGCGATCCTCGACCGTGATGACCAGCTCGAAGCCGCTCTGGGCGACGTAGCACGTGACCTCGCCCCCGGGCGAGGTCACCTCGAGCGCGTTGAGCAGGAGGTTGAAGACGACCTGCTTGATGGCATCGTAGTCGGCCTCAATCGTCAGCTCCGGATCCACCTCGCAGCGAATGCCCTTGCCCGCCAGGCGTTGAGCGCCCGCGAGCAAGCGGTGCGCGTCGTCGACCACCTCCGCCACACGCACCTGGGTTACGACCATCTCGCGCCGTGCCGCGAGATAGTCCTTGAGGGTCATGTCCATGCGCACGATTTCCTTCACCAACGTGGCCAGGATCGAGCGCTGGCTATCCGCGGTCTCCGGATCGCGGCTGAGACTCTCGAGGGTGGCACCAATCGCGACCAGCGGATTGCGCATCTCGTGCGCGAGATGGGCCGCCATCTCGCCCATGGTGGCGAAGCGCTCCTGTTGGACGAGATGGTCGGAGTCTCTCTTCGCCGGCTCGCGCAGAACGAACAGGAAGCCAACCAGTTGATGAGCGTCGTCGGCGAGCAGAAGCACTTCGACGCGCACCGGAACCAGGGATCCATCGCGGCGGCGCACCACCGTGGCGCGTTCGGAATAGGCCTTCTGCGGATCCAGCGTCTCGGCGCTGAGAATGTCCCTGACCTCGGCAGGCGTCGAGAAGAGCGCGCTGATCGGCCGGCCGGTAAGCTCCTCCGCGCTGTAGCCGAGCAGCTGCGCCGTGGCGGCATTGCACGAGGTGACCAGCAACGCCGGATCGACGAAGAGCGCAGGCGCCGGGTCACGGAGTGTCAAGCGCACGAGCTGGTTCTCGATCGACGCCGCCGCCCGCCGGGGCGACGATAGCGTGCATAGAACGCCCTGGGTGCCATCGAAATCGAGGCGCGACAGTGAAATGCGGGGATCACCGTCGAGTTGGGAAGCGCTCCCGCCCGCGAGAAAGGAGCGGACGGTTCCGCCAATCGTGCGCAAGAGGTCGCCCTCACGCAAGACACGCTCGATGGCGACGCCGCCACGCGGACCATGGCCGCGCAGCTCGCCACGCGCATCGAAAAGAAGATTGTCTGGCTCGTCATCGGGCAGATGGTCGAAGAGCGTCTGGCTCTGGCCCATGAGGTCGTTCTCGAGGATCTCGCCAATGCGTCGGGCGTAGCGTAGGAGGACTTCGCGCTGCTGACGATTGAACGGCTGGTGCCCGTCCTTCTCAAAAAGCAGGACCCCGTAGTTTCGCGTGCTGCTGAGAGCAGGGACACAGGCAAAGCGATGCTCGCCCACAAGCCGCGTCACAGCCGCAAGCACGAGGGGAGACAAGGCCGCGCCCACCAATTCCTTGAGGGAGATGGTCTCGCAGTACAGCGCCTCGCGCCAGGAGCGAGTCACGAGACTGCCCTCAGCGCTCTTCATCGGCCAGGAGAAACCGGGGAAACGCGCCCCCAGCATTTTCTCGATCTCGGCGATGATGGGGAAGGCGTCGGCCGTGATGCCCAGATGAACACGTATCTCCTGCGTCTTCTCGTTGAACAGAATCAGGTTCGTGGAACCGCAGCCGACAATCTTCGCGGCGCCGCGGAGCACGGCCTCGAGAAACTGTTTGAGGTTGGTCGACCCCACCATGGTAAGGGGCCGATGATACTCGCGACGGCGACGATGCCCCAAATTGAATTCTCGGGGCGGCACGCCGGTGTGCGAAATCGCACGCGCGGGCGCTTCCGCACGCACTGATGACTGGACCGCAGCTCAACGCCCAGGAGGGTCCAGGGCTCCAACGACCGGAACGGGTGGTGCAAAGATTGCAATCCGTGGCCAGCCTTCGCAAGAAAAGGTGCCACACGATGAAACTGTCCGTCGCCTGCAACTTCGATGAAACGCTCCTCAAGGGCCTCGCCGGTTACCCGGTTTACGAAGTCTACGGGAAGCTCACCACGGACTATTTCGGCGGCGGGCGCCCCGCCTTCTACCTGCCCCAAGTGAATCACCGCTTGCTCGAACGAACGGTGAAACAGGCGCACGAAAACGGCATCCAGTTCAACTACCTTCTCAATGCGTCGGCCATGGGCAATACCGAGTTCACGCGCGTCGGGCAACGCAAGATGGAGGAAATGCTGGAGTGGGTCGATGGCATCGGGGTCGACTCGATCACGGTCGCCAACGTTTACTTCTTGCGCCTCATCAAGCGACGCCATCCGCGCCTCAGCGTCCGCGTAAGCTCGCATCGATTCACCGACACCCCTCGCAAGGTGCGCTTCTGGGTCGACCATGGCGCCGACGTGATCGTGGTCTCCGAGGTCGGAGTGCATCGCGAGTTCGAAACCCTTGCAGCCATGAAGCACGCGGCCCAAGGGATCGACTTGCAGCTCATCGTCAACA
>PMLH01000102.1 GCA_003159055.1 Myxococcales bacterium | reverse complement strand
GCGGCGTGACTGGGACGGGCGGCGCGATCGGGACGGGCGGCGCGAATGGGACGGGCGGCGCGAACGGGACGGGCGGCGTGATCGGGACGGGCGGCGTGACTGGGACGGGCGGCGCGATCGGGACGGGCGGCGTGACTGGGACGGGCGGCGTGACTGGGACCGGTGGTCAGTCAGGCACGGGCGGTTCGACGACCTGTGTGCTCGGTGCCTTCCAAGCGCCGGAAATCCTTACCGGGCTGGGCCTCGACACCTTGGACTTCTACGGCCCATCGCTTTCTGCCGACGGCAAGACGCTCTACTTTTGCGCCAGCGACGCCTCCTCGGATGACAACATCTATGTTGCGACCCGCACAAACCGCGGCACCAGTTTCTCGGCTGCCACCGCGCTCGACAGTATCAACACAACGAGTGATGACGGTTCCCCAGCCATCAGCAACGACGGTCTCACGCTCTACTTCTACTCCACCCGATCGGGTGGCCATAACGGTGGCGGTGACGACCGCGACATCTGGTCTGCCTCGCGCTCCACAATCCAAGGCAGCTTCGGTGCGGCCAGGCGGCTGGCTGCGATCAATGGCACGAGCGACGACAATCTCCAGTGGCTGTCCAGCGATGAGCTGACCATCATCTTCAGCTCCACCCGCAGCGGCGCTTCCGACCTCTACACCGCGAAACGCTCCAGGAAGAGCGACGACTTCTCGGCCCCGGTTGAGCTGGGCGGGGTCAACGGAACCACTTCGCGAGAAGATCGCGCCGCGCTCTCGAACGATGGCCTTACCCTGTATTTCACCTCGGACCGAACGGGCGGGCTTGGCGACAAGGACATTTGGGTCGCCACGCGGTCCAGTGCGCAGGGCGACTTCTCGAACTTCACCGATTTGCGGGTGCTCAACACCACGGCGCGGGATATCGACGTTGCTTTGTCCGCCGATGAGACCGAGCTGGTCTTCGCCTCGAAACGCAGCGGACAGTTCCGGCTCTATCGCTCGCTGCGCACCTGTCAGTGACGAGCTGCCCGCCCGCTACTCGCGGTAGCGGATCTCGCGCAGGAACGAGAGGCTCTTCTCTCGCGCCACGGCGATGTCTTCCGCCGGGCAGTCGATTTCATAGCGAACCGTCCAGCCGGCGCGCCGGAACAGAGAGACCTGGACGAAGCGATCGGCGCTCTTGGCGAGAAGCGCGCCCTGTTTGGTATCGGCCGGGTAGTGGACAGGAATCGGGAACGGCTCGGCCGCTTCGGCGCCTGGGTAGCGCTGGCGCAAACGGCCCAGCGCCAAAGCCCATTCCTGTTCGGCATCCCCGGCGGCGCGCGAGACGAAGACACTGATGGATCCCAGCGACTGCGACCCCGAACCGAAATCGATCGACTGGTAGTCGAGGCGCACATCGCTGCCGTCCTTGGCAAATACCGAGATCTCGCCCACCCTGAACGACTCGGCTTGGTTGGGGAGCAGCATGAAGGTCCCACGATGGTAGCGGGCGGGGCCGCTCGGGGTTCGCCAAAGCTCCCACGGGTCGCGCAAGAACACGTCATCCGGATTGGCCGTTTCGTCGAGGTGGATCGCCGCGACCTTGGCCGAGGTGTCGGGAATGACGGAGCCACCGCTCACGCAAGCGGCGAGCAGCAGGACGAAGGTGGCGGTGATGGGGCGAAGGACCTGGCTGGTTGGCCTGCTCATGCCGCGTAGGTTGGCCCCGCGGCGCCACGGGCGCAAGTTCAGCGTCGCCGGGGCGTGCCAGTCAGGTCGGCGGTGGTGATCTTGCCGTCCCCGAACTTGTCGGCGATGCGATCCAGCGTGCGATTCAGTTGGTTCGTGCGGCGGTCGCCACCAAAGAGCGATAGCTGTCGCCCTTCGCCGCCAAGGCTATGCGCGGACACCCCGACCAGCCGCACCTTTCCAGTCAACCGCTCGGCATCGAGGAGCGTGGCTGCCGTCTGATAGATCGCCTGACCGTCGTCGGTCGGTTCGGCCAAGGAGGTCTGCCGGGTCAGCAGCGTGAAGTCGGCCATCTTCAACTTGAGCTGCACCACCGAGGCCTTTCGTGTCGCATCTCGCAGTCGCCGACCCACGCGCAACGCTTGCGCATGCAGGTGGGGCAGCATGGCAGCCTTGTCGCCGAGGTCCTCCTCGAACGTGTCCTCGGCGCCGATACTTTTCGCTTCGCGATCCGGCACCACCGGTCGCGGATCGATACCGCAGGCGAGCTCCCACAACCCGCGCCCGCCCGGCACGTGACCTTCCAGCCAGTCCGGATCCGCGGCCGCGATGTCCCCCACGCGTTCGAGTCCGAGCCCAAGTAGCAGCGCCTCGGTCTTCTTGCCCACGCCCCACAGGCGTGACACCGGCAAGGGTGCGATGAAGGTGCGCGTCTCGCTCGCTGGTACCTCCCTTTGCCCGTTGGGTTTTGCGAGGTCGGAAGCGATCTTGGCGGCAAACTTGACCGCCGCGATGCCTGCCGAGCAGGGCAATCCCACCTCGGCGGCGACTCGGGCGCGCAGGGCCGTCGCGATATGTGCGGGCGAACCAAACAGGCGGATCGAACCGGTCACGTCGAGAAAGGCCTCATCGAGCGAAAGCGGCTCGATCAGCGGTGTGACAGCGCCAAGGATGCGAAACACCTCATCGCTGGCGCCTTGGTACGCTTCCATGCGCGGAGGCACCACGATAGCCCGTGGCGCCTTCCGGAGGGCAATCGCCATGGGCATCGCCGACCGCACGCCCATCGGTCGGACTTCGTAGGAAGCCGCCAGTACCACGCCGCGGGTGGGGTGGCCGCCGACGATCACCGGTTTTCCGCGCAGGTCGGGAAAGTCGCGCTGCTCGACCGACGCGTAGAACGCGTCCATGTCGAGGTGGATGATGGCGGATTCGGTCACCTGGGCAAGCATACCGGGATTTTGTGTCTTCCGTGTAACGAGGCCGTATACAAACCGAGACTTACGGAGTCCGCAATGTTGCAAAACTCATCACGCGGATTAACAAACCTTTCACAGGGCGGATATTCGTCTGCCATCGGGTTTTGGTACACCTGTTCTTGTGATGTCGAAAGACGCAGAAACCAAGACAGTTGAAAGGAGAAGGTGACCAACTATGGCATCAACAGACATTCCGAAGACAGGATCTTCGCCCAGTACGTCCCGAGCGACACTGGGGCTCACGGGGCTCACGATGAATGCAATGGCGCTCATTGCACCGGGAGCATTCCTGTGGCTGACCTTCTTCATACAGTCGGTGTACGGAGCTCCGATGGCCGCCTCGGGGATGTGGTTCGGCATCGTGGCCGCGTTGGCGCTGTGCCTTGCCACCGCGATCGCGTACGCCGAGCTGTCGAAGCTCTATCCTGGGGCGGGATCGTCGTACTTCTTCGCCGAGCAGGCGTTTCTGTCGAAGACCAAGGCATTCCGATACGCTCGCGTTGCCAAGTTCGTGGTGGGCTGGGCGAGCCATCTTTATTACTGGGTCTACCCTGGCCTGATGGTGGGCACCACCGCCCTGGTGGTTGGCTACGTCACCGGGCAGGTCTGGCCTAGTGTCTTCAGCGCTGCAGTGCCGAGCCCCATCTTCATGATCGTGTTCTCGGTGGCCTTCGCGTTCGGCGTGGCCTACATCGCCTTCCGTGGCGTGACGGGAACCACGGCGATCAATACCGCCATCAATGTCATCCAGATCGCCGCCCTACTTGTGTTTTCGGCCATTGCAATCGGCTACCGGGCCAATCATCCCGAGGGATCGGTGGGCTACACGCTCGATCCCAACGGCAACGCGATCAACAAGGTCATCGCGATGGATGAAAAGGGCCAACCGATGAAGGACCCGGAAGGTAACTTCGTCTACGCCAAGACCGCCGATGGCAAAGACCAACCGTTCATCGTTTCCTACGCTCCCAGCGCCGCCTACAACACGGTGCCGGATCCGAGCGATGCGACCAAGCAGATCTCCGCCTTCCAATTCCATACCAGCGCCAAGTCGGTGGTCGCACCGCACAAGTTCAGCTACGTCATCATCCAAGCCTGTATCGCCATTCTCATACTCGTCGGATTCGAATCCGTGACGTCAATGGGAGAGGAGGCGAAAAATGCGAAACGCGACATTCCCAAAGCGGTCATCCTATCGCTGATGATTCAAGGCATGTTCTGTTACCTGATTGAGTATTTCGCAGCCAACTACTTCTTACATAATGGCTATCAAATCAGCAACGCAACCGCATCGGCGGCGCCACTCGGGGACATGATGATCATCGCCGGCACCTGGCTGTTCGGCAGCCCGGCGGCAGGCAAGGCATTCATGTTGGTGCAGGCCCTAACCGTGTTCCTGGCGCTCATCGGAACCACGCTGTCCTGCATGAGCACCGGGGCGCGCGTGACGTACGCCATGGGCCGCGACGAAGAAGTGGGATCTCACTTCGGGCTGCTCCACGGCACCAAGCTGACCCCCCACCGGGCCATCTGGACGCTGGCGGCGATTTCGGCTGTTATTGGCGTGATCGCGGTTGCCTTCAACTTCTGTGGTCCCGCGGCTCTGACCGATGATGCCATCAAGGGTCTGCCGCAGAACGCTTGGTACAGCTTCCTCGTCTTCGGTCACGACACGGCCGCGAAGATTCCGCAAAGCCTCTTGGTTGTGACCCTGGTAAGCAACTTCGGGACCTTCCTGCTCTACATGATGACGAACGTCATCGCGATCGTTGCCTTCAGGGAGCATCACACGTTCAACGGCTTCAAGCACTTCGTCTTGCCGGTCTTCGGTCTGGTCGCAAACTTCCTGTGCATGCTGTTCTTCCTGGTGGGTCCGTCGTTTGTCCCTGGAATGAGCTCCAAGGAGCCGTTCTTCGCTCTAGGGGTGGTTGCGGTTTGGGGCATCTACGGAGGCGTCTACTTCGTGAAGAGCAGCAAGAAGAAGGGCAAAGACATCCTTATCAGCACCGCAGCAG